>WQXD01000037.1 GCA_009785015.1 Oscillospiraceae bacterium
TCCCGCAGCCGCAGCCGCAGACAGATCCAAAACCTCAATCAGCGAGCCAAACGCCAATAAAATGACGCCGAGCGAGGCGAGAATCGCGGATACGGCGATTTTTTTCGCGGAGTTTGGATTTCTGCTCATAAAAACCTCATTAGTTTTCTAAAATATGTCCGCCTGATACCTTCGTGTTCACATTATACCATATGTTCCGCAAAAATTCAATCGTGAAATTGTAAAATTTTACGACGGCAAAAACAAAGCGGCGGCAAAATTTTTCGCAGCTTGTTAAAATTCACGAAAAGTTCAAAAAAAAACATATAGAGTACAAATTTATATATTACGATAGAAATCAAGGTAGTTAATTACAATGAGGGAAAGCATATGAAAAAATATATCATGGCCCCGTTGGTTTTGGCGCTGCTTTCGGGGCTTTTCTGCTGCACCGGTGACAAGGCGGCAAATCATGCGAAATATGGCGTTTATGATATGGGCGTAGAAATAACGGACTTTCGGGATATTTATGTGTTCGATGACGAACGGCATCTTGTTTTTACGGAAGATTTGCAAATTTATACGATAAATATAACCACCGGCGAAAAAAACGGTCTCGAATATGAATTGCCGGAAAACATGACACCCATCAAAGCGTGCGGCGACGACGGCGGCAACTTGCATATCTTGGCGCAAAACAACGGCCATGGCGAAAATAGAATAATATATAAATTTTCAAGCGACGGAAAACTTCATAATCAAATGAATTATACAAAATTGGATGGGGCAAGTTGGTTGCTTGATATGTATGCTTTCGGAGATGATATCGTTCTCGTTTTCGACAGCGGGATAAAAGTCTTAAATTCCGAAAAGGGAGCAATCGAAAATAATATTGAATATATACACGATTCTTGCGTACAAAACACTTCTGCGACTATGTATATGTATTTGTTGCTGCGAAACGACGCTGCGCCGTCGGGTTGCAATATTTTGAAATTCGATGTTGCGAAAAATAAGGTCATATGGAACACAAAAGTACAAGATTTTATCGGATCGACATGTTTTGATTACGAAAGCGGGCAAGTCGTGTATACGGATGGAATGAGTGTATACACCCTCGATGGTTCAAGCGGAAAGACGCTGGATGAAAGCGTGTGTGAATTGTTCAATCATATAGCCGTGGGCCGCGGCGCGGAGCTTTTCAGTGGAAAAAATGGTATATATGTGTTAAGACATCAAGATGGGGAAAATAAAATTTTTTCGCTGGCGGTGGGAGAAGCAAACAAAAAAACCGACTTTTCCGATACTAAAAAAACAATTATTACTTTCAGGGTTCGTTATCCCACTATGCAATTGACAAACGCCGTAAAAGAATATGAAGAAATCAACAATGTGCAAATTGTATTTGACTTTTACAGCAATTCCATAAGCTTTGACGACGAAGCATATACAAAAAATACGAATATAATGCTGATGTCCGGTACAGCCGAATGGGATCTCATGTTGACAAATGGGCTTGATTACAACCTTTATGCGAAAAAAAATTATTTTGCAGATCTGTATGGATTGGGAGCGAGGGAACTACTCGAAAGCGGAAAATATTATGGAAACATCATAAAAGCGAGCGAAACAGAAGGGCGGCTGTATGTGTTTCCTCTCAACTTGTCGTCCATGCCGCTGTATGTAAATGCGAAAATGTGGGACGAGATGACCAATGGCGCGGAATTTTTTTCTTGGGAAGAAATATTGGATTATTTTGACGGCGATACCGGCGGCAAATATATTTTTGCCGCTTCGGGTTTATCGGTAAATTTCGCGCTCAGACAGGCTCAATTTAATTTTTCGGCGAATATCGACAAATTTATGAAAGAAGAATGGAAAAGACCAGACGCGATAGCGGAAATACAAAGAAACCTCGATATTTACAAAAGATTGCACGATGAAAAATATACGGCAGAAGAAAATAGCGGCCAAGGCCTTGTTTTGGAATGTATGATATCCAGGATAGCGCCCGATGTATTGAACTGGGATCTGCCGAATATAAAAATCGTCAATATGCCTTCGCTGATAAGAGGTCAGGAACCCGCTTTCAGCTTGATGGGCGGAGCGGCGGTTATGAGTAAATCCAAAAACAAAGAAGAAGCGTATAAACTGCTCAAATATATCAGCGAACATGATACCGGGTTCGGAGCCCCGATAAACCGCGAACTATTTCAAATGGAAAATGAAAGTTGGCAGGAAATGATTTTTTCATCCGCAAAAGCGGAGCAAAAGGCCGAAATAAATCGGCTTTACATAGAATTGGACACGGCAAGAGAAAATCTCGTCTCTCAGTTTGCCGATTTCGGCATCGGGAAAATTGTGTTTGACGAGTCCCGCAAGATGATGGAAAATAACAGAGACACAAAAAAAACAGCCGAAAGCGTATATGACCGCGTATGGACATACTACAATGAATAAGATGCATAATTCAAAAAGAAAAAACAAGGCATCCGCTGTGTATTTCATTCGCGGCCGATTTTATTTGCTCTATTTTTTGCCGGCGGCGCTTGGTTTCGTTTTCTTTTATGTTTTGCCTTTTTTGATTTCGCTTTACTTTATCTTCTTCGAACCCGACGGAGCGGAAGGAATGAAAAAAATCAACGGCATCGCAGCCGCTTTTTCGAATTCAGCCTTTATTTTGGCATTGAAAAACACTTTTTTGTTGTTGCTTTTGTTTATTCCCGCCATAACATTTGTTTCAATTGCGGTTTCATACCTTATATTCAAAATAGGGCAAAAATTCGCCAAAACGGGCCGGGCTTTGCTCAGCGTTGTCCTCATTCCGTATATAATCCCTTCCGTTGCGGTAGTTACCCTTTGGTTTTTCGTGTTTGACGGAAGCGGCGTGTTAAATTTTATTTTGCGTTCGTTTTCGGGAAACGGATTTGATTTTGAAAACGGAATACTCGCGCTTTTTGCCTTAATGTTGGTTTTTTTATGGAAATACGCAGGGATCAATATCGTCATCATGACAGCTGCTTTTTCGTTCGTCCCAAAGGAAACCGTGGAAAACGCGCGCATAGACGGCTGCAACGAAAAAAAACTGTTTTTCGCAATAATATTTCCACAAACAAAAAAACCGTTTTATTTTACGATTTTGCTGTCCGTGATGGGTATTTTTAATTTGTCCGATGAGATATACGCAATTTGGGGCTCATACCCCCCGCAAACGCTGTATACGATTCATAATTTTATGACGAACACTGTTCTCAAAATGGAATATTACAAAAGTATAACGGCGGCTGTCGTATTTTCCGTTTTTGTGATTTTATGCGCGGCGCTATACATAGTGATGGAAAAAAGGTGGGACGGATGAAATATGCCAAAAAAGATTAAAAAGCATATATTTAATTGCTTTGCGGCGATTGTCGTGATTGTATTTGTGGTTGCGGCGTTTTTTCCCGTGTTTTTGAATGTATTTTCTTCTTTTTTCAATCCTTCGTTTTTCGACAATGAGATAAGCGTAGGCGGCTTCAAATATTATTCTCTTTCTAGAGGCGCTGTTTTTACCCTATCGCGTTATTCCGAAATTGCAAACGGTTTGTTTTTTCGCGCTGCGCTGAACACGGCCCTATACGCTTTTTCGATATCGTCGCTTTCGCTTGCGATTTCGCTTCCCGCCGCTTACGCCCTTTCAAAATTCAAGCTGCGCCGTGAAAAACCGATACTTTTGGTTGCCGTGGTCACGCTGATGCTGCCTCCTGTGGCCGTATGCGTGCCCAACTATATCATTTTCGACAAGTTGAATTTGATCGGTTCACCGCTCGCGATGATTTTGCCGGGTATGTTTTCCGGCCTTGCTATATTGATTTTCAGGCAATTCATGGTTGCGGTGCCGGATGATATCCTGTTTGCCGCAAGCATGGACGGAGCGGGAAATTTCGTCGTTTTCCTGAAAATAATGCTGCCTCAGATAAGAGAAGCTATATTTTCCGTTTTTGTTCTCATTTTCGCGAAAAGCTGCAATATGGCTGAACATAGCGTCATACTGTTGCAAAACAACGAATGGTTCCCGATATCGGTTTATTTGAGGGAACAATTTTTGGATTCACCCGATTTGATATTGGCTCCGGTTTCCGTTGTCGCATTGTTTTTCATTTTGGTAACCGTAACGTCAAAACGCTTTTTTTCCCTTTCGCCTGCAGATGAGTTTTCATTCAAAGACGGATAATTCTAACAGCAGCGTATCAGATCCCCGCCGCAGCATTCTTGAAGGAATATCATTGTTTTTATACTTTTTATACTTTTTATACTTTTTATACTTGATTTTGCCATATATTTATGTTAAAATCGCATTATGGAATAAATTTAAGGAGATAAAAAATGGGCAATGAAAATTTGAATTTAGAATACAAGCGCGAATATACGGCAGAAATTAATAAAGAAGTAATCGCTTTTGCCAATGGTGAGGGAGGTGTAATTTTAATCGGGATTGATAATGATGGGAATAAATTTTTTTTAAGTAACACAGATGAAACGCTGACCAAAGCTACAAACTTAATCCGTGATAGTATTTCTCCTGATGTAACTATGTTCGTAAAAGCATTTATCGAAGATGATGTTGTCAAAATTGAAGTTGGTGAGGGTACAAACAAACCTTATTATATTACAGATAAAGGATTAAAACCGAGCGGAGTTTATGTCCGTCAGGGTAATTCAAAAGCACCTGCAACATTTGAACAAATCCGTCAAATGATCAAAATAACAGATGGAGACAGATTTGAAGATATGCGTTCATTAGAACAAAAACTGACCTTTATTGAAACTGAGAACGAATTTGTAAAACGCAAGGTAAAATTTGAAACAAGCCAAATGAGAACGCTCGGCTTAATTGATAGTGGAAACCAATTCACAAATCTTGCCCTGCTTTTTTCCGACCAGAGTACTCACACAATTAAAATTGCTGTATTTAACGGCACAACCAAAAACGAATTTAAAACACGAAAAGAGTTTGGAGGTTCAGTTTTAAAACAGTTACATGACAGCTATGATTTTATAAATTTAAATAACAAACTGCCTGCAACATTTTCGGGGCTTGACAGGATAGAAAGATATGACTATCCCGACGAAGCTATTCGCGAAGCACTATTAAATGCCATAATACATAGAGATTATGCGTTTAGCGGGAGTATTATCATAAATATTTTTGATGATAGAATTGAATTTGTTTCTATCGGTGGTTTGGTGGCAGGAATTTCTAAAAAAGATATTATGCTCGGCATTTCACAGACCCGCAATGAAAAGCTTGCCAATATATTTTACCGTTTAAAACACGTAGAAGCCTTTGGAACAGGGATTCAAAAAATTATGTCATTATATGCCGACGAATTAAGAAAACCTGAAATAATTGTTTCTGATGGCGCGATAGTAGCAGAGCTGCCAAATGTTAATTATGGAGTTCCAAACGCAAAAAATAATAACGGTCAGGCTCAACATAACCAAGTGTTAGAATTTATGGAAAAAAATAATGAAATTACCGCAAAAGATATTGAAAAAATCCTTGATGTAAAATCCGCGCGAGCATACAAAATTCTAAAAGAAATGGTTTGTAACGAAATTATAATCAAGTATGGTAAAAAATATATAAAAAAATAAAAATCGAAGCGGGGGAAGTGGGGGCAAACCCCCTTCAGCGCGCAGCGCGGCGTAAAGGGGGTGCCCGTCGCAACGGGCGGGGGTTGCCTAACAGCAGCGTATCAGATCCCCGCCGCAGCATTCGCATAAGCAGTCCGCGCAGAGCAGACCCGTGCATATGTCGCAGGCCGAGCAGCCGTTCCCGTTGCGGGGATTATTATAGCTGTTTTTTGAACCGGTATAATAATTTCCGGATTTGTTTTTCATGTAATTGAACGCCTCGCGGTATTCGCGGTTGTCGGGCTCAAAGCCGCATGCAGTCTCAAAATGTTCGCGCGCTTCGAAATGCCAGCCCTTTTGGGCCAATACCGTCCCTTTTAAATAGTGCCATTCCGCGTTTCTTTCGCTTTGTTCCACAGCGTCGAGCATCACCTCCGCCTCGGAAAAACGCTTTCCGGAGATGAGTTCCCTGATCCTCGGAAAATTCGAAGCTGAACCGGAAGATTCGTAATAGCCGCCCCCAAAGACCCCGGCGCTCCTCTCTTTTTGAATTTCGTCGTAGGCTTCGTTTATGGTTTTCATTTTTTCGCTTGCGAGATCGGCCAAAGGGTTGCCTTTGTAATTGTCGGGATGGTATTTTTTCGCGAGTTCCCGGTACGCTTTTTTTACCTGTTCGTCTGTGGCGTTTTTGCCGATTCCCAATATATCATACGGATTGTCCATGACATTTCCCCCTTCCGGATTCATCCGAATCAAATTTGCCAAGTACCTGTTCCTGTTTATCCCGCAGCCCTAAGCTCAATATATTCGATACTATGGAACTCACACACGGGCTTTTTGTTGTTTCCAACAGCGAAAACGCTTCGTCTATTTTGTCAAGGCTCGAATCCATCGCGAATTTTATCATGTCAAGATCCGCGCTCAAACGCTCTTTTTTTTGGTAATACGCGACAAAGGGATTGTAACCCCCCTTTTTCAAGTCCTTTTCAAAATCGTCCAGGGCGTCGGTCATGTACACCCATTTCCCGAGATTTCTGCCCATGATCCGGGCTATTTCGCCCTCGGGCCCCGATATACCGGAACATATGATGTTTTCCATCAGCCCGGCAAAACAGGAGGAAGTCTTATCTATTGAAGGGCAGTTTTGCTTTTCGAGCGCTGAAAGCTCTTCAAGCGGGGGCGCGGCCCAGGTTTCAATTCCGGGATAATATTTCCGGGATTTTTTTTTCATGCGCGAAAAAAACAAAAATGCGGGGAAAAAAATTTTCAGCAAAATTTTTTTGAATTTACCTGTTTCATCCGCGACATTGTCCATATACTTGAAATACGCCAAATTGGCGGCGACGCAGGCCGAATACAGAAGCGATTCTCCGGATATTACAAAATGCCTTTTTTTTGTCGGTTTGAGTTTGCAGCGAAACGCCGTGTTCTCGATTTTTTCGCCTTTCAGCAGAACTCGGAGAAGCGCCAGAAAAACCATGTCGTAATTGAGCGTGAGCCGCGAGAGGCGCGATATTTTTTTCCCCATGGTTTTGCAGAGCCCGCAGTAGAAGGATTTGTACAGCTCAAATTCGCGCACTTTCAATTCGCCCGCCAAGGGCCTTATATACCCGAACATATCACTATACCGAAATGCCCATTCCGTCGTATGAGACCAAAAACCCCATTTTTTCGGCTATCGGCGCCAGCTCGTCGTAGATGTATTTTCCGTTGTGCGAAAAATGGTTGAAACAAAAAACGGTACCCGGAGCAGCGGCTTTAATTTCGATCAGACGCCCTTTCAGCTCGTTTCCGGCATCTATACCCATGTGGCCGCGGCGCGAATCCAAATGGCCGTATGTGGCGTCCAAGCTCACAAAATCAAATTTTTTGCCGCCGGCTTCCGCCTTCAGATAATCCCAGGTTTCCTCGGGAAAATAGCCGGTGTCGTGCGCGTACAATATTTTGCTTTTTTCATCTTCGATCATATATATGAAGCAGTCCTGCGAAGAATCGTGGTCGGCTTTGAGCGGGGTTACCGAATAGCTCCCCGCTTTAAATTTTTCGAAAGCGCGTATTTCGAAAAATTCCAGTATGTCCCCGTAATTTTCGAATTTTTCGGCGTGGGCGTTTATGGATTTGTTTCCGTAGATATTGATTTTTTCTATGCGCCCGGATTTTTCGCCGTGGGCATAGGGGGGATATGTCCTGTGCAGGTCATAGAGGTAAAAATGGTCCTCGTGGCTGTGGGTGAACAAAATGTATTTTATCTTTGTCAGCTCAAGGCCGTTTCGGATGACGTGAAAATACGTGTCGGGAGGCAGATCAATCAGCAGATCGCCGTTGACCGCCGCCTGGGAGCGCGTGCGTATATTCCTCCCTCCGGCGGCCGCCGCCCTTTTGCAGTTGTCGCAGGAGCAGAAAAGCGCGGGCCAGCATTCGGCCGCTCCGGTCCCGAAGTATCGAAATTCCATAAAAAACATATCCTCCGTTTGATTTTTGCATTTCACAATAACCATAATAACACAATTTTGTAAATAAATCATAAACAGTTCGAATAAAATAAAATATATTATTTTTTTGTGGTATAATTTATATAGTTGACAAACACGGCAAAAAAGTGTAAAATGTAAAGGCGGGGAAGTATTTTTATGATAAAAAGCATGACCGGTTTCGGAAGGCACAGGGAAATCGAAAACGAAAGGGAAATATTCGCGGAAGTCAAAAGCGTCAACGGCCGTTACCTCGACGTCTACGTGAAAGTTCCGAAAATTTACGGATTTTTGGAAGATAAAATAAGGCGCGAAGTATCAAAGTTCATCTCAAGGGGCAAAATCGAAGTGTATTTGAGCATAGAAAATATAGCGGGGGAGAACGTGAAAATCACGCTCAATAAGACGTATCTCGACAGCTATATGGAAATACTGCGCTCCATAAGGGACACATACGATCTGCCCGATGACATATCCACGATGCGCGTGGCGCAGAACAGGGACATATACAGCGTCGAAAAACTCGAGGACGACGAAGAACAGCTGTGGATTTCGGCGGCGCGGGTTTTGACGCGGGCGCTTTGCGAATTCGACGAAATGCGGGCCCATGAGGGAGCCAAACTGTTGGAAGATATGTCGGCGCGCGTAAAAAAATGCGGCGAAGTTTCCGATGAAATAGAGATCCTGTCCGACAAATGCCAGGAAAACTATTACGACTCTTTCAAAAAGCGGCTGAGCGAAATGACGGCCGAAATGATAACGGATGAAAACCGGATAATAACCGAAGCGGCGATCTACGCCGACAAAATATCCGTAAACGAAGAATTGGTCCGGCTTAAAAGCCATTTTTCGCAGTTTTATAAAATAGCCGGCGAAAACGCCCCCGTGGGCAGAAAACTCGATTTTTTATTGCAGGAAATAAACCGCGAAATCAACACCATAGGCTCAAAATCGCTCGATTTGAATATAACGAACAAAGTCATAGAGTTAAAGAGCGATGTAGAAAAAATACGCGAACAGATCCAAAATATCGAATGACGGGGCAAGAAAAATGTTTGTAAATGTGGGTTTTGGCAATATGGTCAACAAAGACAGGATCATAGCGGTGGCGAGCAGCGAAACTTCGCCGATGAAAAGGCTCGTCCAGGACGCGAAAGACAGCGGCAGGGCCATAGACGTGACGTGCGGCAGGCGCACCAGATCAGTCATAATCACCGACAGCGACCACGTGATTTTGTCGGCGATACAATGCGAGACAATATCAAACAGGCTCGAGGGCGGTTCTCCGGAACAAACCGAAAATACGGGCGAGGACGGGTCGAATGATGGATGATATTCAAAAACCGGGAAAACTGATCGTCATATCCGGCCCTTCGGGCAGCGGAAAAAGCGCCGTTTTACAAGAAGTGCGAAAATTGGCCAAATACAAATTTTCGGTCTCATACGCCGCAAGGGCGCCGCGCGAGGGGGAAAGGGACGGCATTGACTATCATTTCATATCAAAAGAGGATTTTTTGGAAAAAGTGTCAAACGGGGAAATGCTGGAATATGTAAATTACTCGGACAATTATTACGGCACGCCGAAACTTCCCCTTGAGCGGCTGCTCAACGAAAACCACGACGTGATACTCGAGATAGAAGTAAACGGGGCCATGAACATAAAAGAAAAATTTCCGGACGCGGTCATGATTTTCTTGATCTGCCCCACGCGCGCGGAGCTCGAAAAAAGACTGCGGGAAAGGGGCACCGAAAATGAAAAAAGCATACAAAAGAGATTGGAAACCGCTGAAAAAGAAGTCGCCTCCATGCGAAATTACGATTACTTGGTGAAAAACGAATCCGGGATGCAAAAAAGGGCGGCTTTTGAAATAGAGTGCATCATCGAAGCCGAAAAAGACAAAATAACCGGCGAAAGCGCCGAAAGGTTTTTAAAAAATTATTTCGCTTGAAATATTAAGGAGTTTTTTTATGATTTTCCCATCCATAGAACAATTGACAAAAGACAGATATAACAGGTATGAGCTTGTTATCGCGACTGCCAAAGCGGCGAGGGTCATCACCGACGAAATAAACGAAAAAAAAGAGGAAATGGAGAAAAACGCGGGGATAAAAGAGACGAATCCGACTGAAAAAATATTGCTGATGCCAAAAGAAATAAAAGACATTCCCGAGGAAAAACCGGTGCGGTCCGCCATTTTAAAAATATTCGAAGGGGACTTTGTGATAATTGCGGACTGAGCCAAAAAACAAAAATATCAGGTGAAAACTTATGGAAGACACTTACGCCGGCGCGTATATTTTGGATGCGGCTTATCAGTTTGACAAAATATACGACTATTATACCGACGGGGAAATCCAATCGAGGATAAAACCCGGCGATTATATAATGGTGCCCTTCGGGGGCGGCAACAAGAGAAGGACCGCGGTGGTCTGGGAAGTCAAGAATTCGACCGAGGCCGAAAAGACAAAACCGGTCGATACAATAATCGAGATCCCCGCCCTTGGCGAAGAACAGCTCGCCCTCGCCGTTTTTTTGAAAGAAAACACTTTCTGCACGATAGGCGAGGCGCTCAAGGTGATTGCCCCGAACGGGCTCAAAAGCGGTTTGACGGTAAAATATTCCATAAATACGGAAAAATTTTTGGCCGACGACCTGTACAGCAGCGCAAATGACAGGATATGCGCCGTTTTGAACCGGCTGGCGGAAAAAAACGCCACTTCGGAGAGCCTGAAAGAAGAATTCGGGGAAAATATCACGGGCGTTTTGAATACCCTGGTAAAAAAAGGCTATTTGACCGAGGAAATAACCCCGGAGCGCGTCATAAAAGAAAAATTTGTCAAATATGTTTCGTTGGACGAAGAAAAATACGAGCAGTATCTTTCAGGCGGCCAGACCCTCACAGCCGCCCAGCGCGAAGCCGCTTTGTATTTGGAACAAAACGGGGATTCGCCGTTATCTGAAATTTTGGAGGATCTCTCGGTGGGTCAGGGGGTCTTAACCGAGCTAGCGAAAAAAGAAATCGCCCGTATTTATGAAAAAGAAATTTACAGGGATTCGTCGGATGAATACGGCGAAGAACAGTCGGCTAAAGAAGAAGTTTTGTCGGATGGCCAGCGGGCGGCTTTTTTGGAACTGGCAGAGCTGTACAAAAACAAACGCCCCTGCGCGGCGCTTTTGCACGGCGTCACGGGGAGCGGCAAAACGCACGTGTTAAAGGCGCTCATCGACGAAGTTATAAACGATACAAAACAGGTCATAATGCTCGTCCCCGAAATAGCGCTGACCCCGCAGACGATACAATACTTCAAAAACTATTACGGGGAAAAAGTGAAAGTTTTGCATTCCTCGCTCTCGGCGGGCGAAAAATTCGACACCTGGCGGAGGATAAGAAACGGCGAAATAGATTTCGTAATCGGCACGAGGTCGGCGATCTTCGCCCCCTTTAAAAATCTGGGGCTCATAATCATAGACGAGGAACAGGAGCACACGTACAAGTCCGACAAAAAACCGTATTACCACGCCAGGGAAGTGGCGAGATTCAGGTGCGCCAGACACGGCGCGATGATGGTGCTCTCCTCGGCCACCCCGCTTGTGGAAAGTTATCACAAAGCCGAAACCGGCGCCTACAGCCTCATAACGCTCGAAGACAGGTACAACGAGGCGGAACTGCCCGAAATCATCACGGTGGATATGAGAGAAGAGCCGCCGCAAAACCAAATGGCATTTTTAAGCGAGACGCTGAAAAACGAAATCAAAAAGAATCTCGCAAACAAAGAGCAGGCCATAATATTCCAGAACCGCCGCGGTTACTATAACTTTTTGTCGTGCCGGTCCTGCGGGGAAGCCGTGATGTGCCCGAATTGCAGCATATCTTTAAAACTTCACGCGGAGGACAAAACAAAAAAAACAAAAAGAAGCCCCTCCAAGCTCATATGCCACTACTGCGGATATACTTCCGAAATACCGGCTGCGTGCCCGGAATGCAAAAGCGACAAACTGGCGATGTTCGGTTCCGGGACGCAAAAATGCGAGGACGATCTGGGGGAAATTTTCCCCGAGGCGAAAATAGCCCGCATGGATTCCGACGCAATATCGGGCAAACACGCGCATATGCGCATACTCGACAGCGTAAAAAACGAAGAAGTCGACATATTGGTGGGCACCCAGATGATAACAAAAGGGCACAATTTCAAAAATGTCACCCTTGCCGGGATACTGTTTGCAGATCAGGGGCTGCTTTTGGACGATTACAGGTCCAATGAGCGGATGCTGGAAATGATCGTTCAGGTGACGGGCAGGGCGGGGAGATACGAAAAAAACGGCAGGGGGATAATACAGACATATAACCCGGACAACGAAATAATAAGATTCGCAATAGAACAAAATTACGCCGGATTTTACAAAAAAGAGATAAGATTCAGAAAAGCCTCGGTATTCCCCCCTTTTTGCGATATATGCGCGATAAATGTGACGTCCGAATTTGAAAACGAAGCCCGGACGACCGCCGAAGTCATCGGCGAAATGCTCAGGGGCCGCATAGCGGGCGAATTTTTGGGGGTGAAGGCGGTCATATACGGCCCTTTTCCCGCCGCCATATACAAATTGAACCGGAATTACCGCATGAGGTTTGTCATAAAATGCAAAATGAACAAAAAAACAAAAGAGATGCTCGCTTCGGTTTTGGCGGATATACAAAAACAGACCACGAAAAAAGTTTCGGTCAGCATCGACGTGAACCCCAACATGATATAAAGATATATAAATAAGAGAGGAACGAATTTTGGCTGTATTGAACATATTGAGCGAAGAAAAAAACATTTCGGAGCTGAGGAAAAAAACCCGGCCGGTCGACAAAATAAACAAAAGGATAATCACCCTTCTCGACGACATGCGCGACACTCTGAAAGCCGCGGGAGGCGTCGGCCTGGCCGCCGCGCAGGTGGGGGTTTTGCGCCGGGTGGCGATAATAGAAATCGAAGAGGGAGAATTAATCGAGATGATAAATCCCGAAATAATCTGCAGGGAAGGCGAACAGCAGGAGATAGAAGGCTGCCTTTCCTCTCCCGGAAAGTTTGCCGAGACGCTCAGGCCTGCGATTGTGAAAGTCGAGTACACGCGGCGAAACGGCGAAAAAGAACAAAGGGAGGGCACGGGGCTTTTGGCGAGGGCTTTCTGCCACGAGATCGACCATTTGGACGGCATTTTGTGTTTTGACGCCGCCAAACGCATACTCACCAAGGAAGAAGTGGAAGAATTAAGAAAAGAAGAGCAGGAGCAGCAAGTAGAGTGAATATACTATTTATGGGCACGCCCGAATTCGCGAGGGTATCGCTGGAGCATCTCGCGGGCGGCAATTTTAAAATTTCCGGCGTTATCACCCAGCCGGACAGGCCCGCGGGACGAAAAATGATTTTGACCCCGCCGCCGGTAAAAGAATATGCCACAGCGGCCCGTATGCCTGTATATCAGCCCGAAAGCGCGCGAAGCGGCGAATTTTTCGAATTGGTAAAACATATAGCCCCCGATGTGATCGCGGTGGTCGCCTACGGGCAGATACTGCCAAATGAAATACTGGAATATCCCAGATTCGGCTGTGTGAACGTCCACGCTTCGCTGTTGCCGAAATACCGCGGGGCTTCGCCGATTTTCTCGGCTATCGCCGCCGGTGAGAAAACGACGGGCGTCACCACGATCTTCATGGACGCGGGCGTCGACACGGGGGATATGATATTGAAGGAAACGGCCGAAATCGGCGAAAACGAAACCTGCGGCGAGTTATCCGGGCGGCTGGCGCGAATTGGGGGGGAAGTATTGGTCAAAACACTGATTCAAATCCAAAACGGCTCGGCCAAAAGCGAAAAACAGTCCGAAGCCGGAGTTTCGCACACGAAGAAAATAGACGAAAAAACACGCGAGATCGACTGGAGCCAAAAGGCGAAGCATATTCACGACCAAATCCGGGCCCTTTCGCCTTCGCCCGCGGCTTTTATGCGGAATGACGGGAAAAAAATAAAGATATACAAATCCGAGATTATAGACCCGGCCGCTGCCCGGACCGGCGCCCTCGACTTCTTTTGCGGCGACGGCGGTATTGTCAGGATTCTGGAACTGCAGCCCGAAAGCGGCAGAGTGATGTCCTCCAGGGATTTTTTAAACGGCAGGAAGATTTTATGAATGACAAAAAACCAAGCGCGAGGGAAGCGTGCCTGAAATCGCTTGTGGATTTCGAAAAGGCCGGCAAATATTCAAATATCGAATTGAGCGAAGCGCTCCGGCGGTATGGGTTCGAAGAGAGGGACCGCGGATTTTTCACGAAACTCTTTTACGGTGTGATAGAAAAAAAACTGACGCTCGATTATCTCGTAAAAAGCATCTGCGACAAAGACAAAAAAATCGCCCCGGAAATTTTGAATATTCTGAGAATGGGCCTGTATCAGCTTTTGTACATGGATAAAATCCCGGAGAGCGCCGCCTGCGACGAAAGCGTCAAACTCGCGAAATCATTCAACCCCCAAAATACCAAAGTCGGCGGATTTGTAAACGCGGTGCTCCGCGCCTTCATAAGAGACAAGGGGCAGCTGCTCGAAAATATAGACAAAATAAAGGATTCATGTAAATATTTTGAAATAAAATATTCATGTTCTCGTGATATAATAAAAATATGGACGGACAGCTACGGGACCGAAACCGCCGAAGAGCTGCTTCGAGCGAGCCAAAATAACCGCGGGCTGACAATATGCGTGAACGGCCTGAAGATTTCAAGGGACGCGTATTTTGAAAAACTGTCTTCGCTCAAAGAGCGCTTGACCGCCGAAAAAACCGAAATATCGCCTTACGGGATAATCATAGAAGGCGATATCGCCGTAACTGACATATACGGCCACGGCGAAGGGCTGTTTTTCGTGCAGGACGAGGCCTCGCAGATATGCGCCCTGAAAACAAGGGCGAAACCATCTGATTTGGTCGTCGATTGCTGCGCCGCCCCGGGGGGCAAGAGCTTCTGTATGGCGCAGATGATGGAAAACAAAGGCAGAATCGTATGTTTCGACTTACATGAAAACAGGCTCGATTTGATAACAAAATCATCAAAACGCCTCGGGATCGGTATTATAGAGACACACAAGCGCGATATGGCGGCTCCTTTCGGAAATTCGGATGAATTAAAAGAAAAAGCCGATGTGGTTTTGTGCGATGCGCCGTGCTCGGGACTGGGGGTAATAAACAAAAAGCCGGAGATAAAGTACAAGACGCTCGGTGAAATATCGAGAATGCAAAAAATTCAAGCCAAGCTCCTTTCCAATTGTTCCGCTTGCGTAAAACCGGGAGGGGTGCTTGTATACTCCACATGCACATTGAATAAAAAAGAAAACGAAGAAGTGGCGCGTGAATTCGCGGGCGCGCATAAAGATTTTGAAATCCGAAGCCTCGAAACGTTTTTCCCCTTCAGGCAAAAAACCGACGGATTTTTTATCGCCGAAATGAGGAGAGTTGGCCCATGAGGTATATGATCGACAACAAAACCGATATATTGTCCCTTTCAAGAAACGAATTGAAAGAATTGCTTGAAACCGGATTTGCCATGAAAGGGTTCCGCGCCGACCAGATATACTCGTGGCTGTATAAACCGGGAGAGCAATCCGGTTTCGCGAAAATGAGCGACATCCCGAAAGCCCATCAAAAAATCCTCGAAGACAATTTCCATATCGGGAAACTGAATATGATAAAAAAGCGGATTTCCGCGGACGGCACGGTGAAGTATCTGTTCGCCCTGCATGACAAAGAGATGATCGAGAGCGTATTTATGAGATACAACCACGGAAATACGGTTTGCATATCGACGCAGGCCGGATGCCGCATGGGCTGCGTGTTCTGCGCTTCCGGGGCGGGGGGGTTTGCTCGAAATCTTCTGCCCTCGGAGATGCTGCTGCAGGTTTTGGCCGCGGGGGAGGATATAAAAGAGAGGATATCAAACGTGGTATTGATGGGCATAGGCGAACCGCTGGACAATTTTGAAAATGTCGTAAAGTTTCTCGAATTGGCAAACTGCAAGAAAGGCTTAAATATCGGCTACAGGCACATATCGCTTTCCACATGCGGGCTCGTCGATAAAATTTCAAAATTAGGCGAGATAAACATACCCATAACCCTTTCGGTGTCGCTCCACGCCTCAGACGACGAAACGAGAAAAAAAATCATGCCGGCGGCCGCCAAGTGGAAAATAGACGATTTGCTGCAGGCCTGCCGCGAATACGCGAATGCCACAAAACGCCGGATTTCTTTTGAGTACGCGCTGATGGATAAAATAAACGACTCAAAAGAAGACGCCCGAAAACTCGCTTTGAAAATAAAAAACATTTTATGCCATGTGAACCTCATACCCGTAAATGAAGTTTACGGAAAAGAATTTAAACCGCCAAGCGGCGGCAAAGCCAAAATTTTTCAAAAAACACTCGAAGATCACGGGATAAACGCCACATTCAGGCGAAAGTGCGGCAAAGACATCGACGCCTCCTGCGGGCAGCTCAAATTTTTAAAAACAAAGAATGAGGTCTAATATGTCTGTATCTATCGCGGGCAGAACCCACACGGGATTAAAAAGAAAAGCGAAAGTCAACGAAGACAGTTTTTTTGCCGACAAGATAAAAGATATTTATCTCGCCGTCGTCTGCGACGGAATGGGCGGGGCGAAGGGGGGAGACGTGGCGAGCGCGCTCGCGGTGAAATCCTTCGTCGAAACGGCGATCGAGCTGCTTTCCGATTCCGCGGATTACAGGGACATATTGTTTGCCTCCGTGGCGAAAGCGAACGACGACGTTTTCAAAGCCGCTCAAAGCGACAAGGAACTCGCCGGAATGGGGACGACGGTGGTCGCCTGCATATTTGACGGCCTTGAATATTGCGCTGTAAATGTGGGGGACAGCAGGATGTATATAATCGACGAAAAAAACCATTTGGCAAATCAAATCACAAAAGACCATTCGTTGGTGCAGGAACTCGTGGAAAAGGGCACCATGACAAAAGAACAGGCCGAAAAATCCCCGAACAAAAACATTCTGACGCGCGTTTTGGGAATTGACGACATAGTCGATGTGGATTTTTACAAGGGAAAATACGAATCGGGGACGATACTTCTGTGTTCGGACGGGCTGTACAATTACGCCGAAGAAGCGGATATAGCGAAATATATATCGCAGTACGAAGACATAGGGCGCTGCGCGGACGAACTGATAATAAAGGCGAATGAAAACGGCGGGGGAGATAACATAACGGCGGTCATAATAAAACCGCAGGGGGAGAAATAATTGCTTATGAACAATTATGAAAATCTGATAAACACCGTGCTCGACAACAGATACAAGATCACCGGAATTAAGGGTATAGGCGGCATGGCGGTTGTATATGAAGCGGAGGATTTGGTCGCGCGCAGAAAAGTGGCGATCAAAATGCTCAAAGACGACGCGAAGGAAGACGCGGAAGCAGTCAGGCGTTTTATGAACGAATCAAAAGCGGTGGCGATGCTTTCCCACCCGAATATAGTGCATATTTTCGACGTTTCGGTCAAGGAAAACGGAAAAAGCCAGTATATCGCGATGGAATTGATCGACGGCATAACCTTAAAGGAGTATATAGTAAAAAAAGGCAGGCTAAGCTGGAAAGCGGCGATATCATACGCCGGGAAAATATTGAACGCGCTCAATCAGGCCCACAGCCGCGGGATAATACACCGCGACGTCAAACCCCAGAACGCCATGCTGTTGAAAAACGGCAACCTCAAACTGATAGATTTCGGCATAACCAAAATGCAAAACAGCGAACCGCTCACAATGACGGACAAAGCGATAGGCACCGTGCACTATATCAGCCCGGAACAGGCGAGCGGGGCGGAAAATATCACGAATATAAGCGACATATATTCAGTCGGGGTGCTGCTGTATGAAATGACCACGGGCGAGCTTCCGTTTGTGGGAAACACGGCGATACAAGTCGCCATGATGCAAATCAACGACGCCCCCAAAGACCCGCGTTTCATAAATCCCGAAATCCCGAAAGGGCTCGCTCAGATCATACTCAAAGCGATGCAAAAAGACCCAAGCGACAGATATCAAAGCGCGGCGGAGATGATGAAGGAACTGAAAATCGTGTATACGAATCCCGCCGCCGTTTTTCAAAGCGAAAACAAAAAAAAGGGCTCGAACCTTCCCGTCGCCGTCGTTGCCGGCGGACCTCAGAGAAATGCGAAAAGCCTTGAAACTTTCGGAGGCAAAAAAAATTCGGCGATAGAAATATCGGCGGCGGCCGGCGATAAAACCGATGAGGAAAAGGTGCGCCAAAGGGGGCGTTCGTCTCAAAAAAATCCCGTGAAACGCCGAAACAGCAAATCGATGCTCCCCTTAATTCTGGGAGCCGCTCTCGCGTTTTTCATCGTGCTCCTCTGGAGTACGATTCAATTGGTGGGAGGTTATCTGGATTTGGTGGAAGAGGACGACCAGGATGAGAAAACGATTGTGATAGACGATTATGTCAAAAGGATATTCGGCGACGAATTGAAAGCGGAAATGGCCGCGTTGCGCCTGTCGGTGGGACAGGTCACCTATGTGGCAAACGACAAGTTTGAAAAAGGGGAAATAATAGCCCATAAGCCCACCGCGAAGGAAAGGAAAAAATACGCGAATGACAAGGCCACCATCCCGATAGATTTTACGGTGAGCACCGGCAAAGACACATATTTGGTGGAAGATCTGACAATTATGGAATGCAGGAACGCGGGAATCTACCTTGAAACAACAAAAAAACTCACGGTGAAAATCGAATATGAGCCCCACGACATGGTTGCAAACGGATATATCATATATACCGAACCCGGTTTCGGGAGCCTGATGGAAGCGGGCGACACCATAATCCTGCACGCGAGCTCGGGGATGCCCGTAAAAAAAACAAAGATGCCCGATCTGGTCGGAAAATCGGAGAGTGACGCGAGAACGATCTTACAAAGGGAGGAAATACAAATCGATAAAGTCGTATCGGAATATTCCGACGACTACAGGCAGGGTATCATAATAAACCAAAGCATCATGTCTTCCCGGGAAGTGCCGAGAAAATCCACAAAAGTCATTTTGACGGTTAGTCTCGGGCCGAGATATCCGGCACAGCCGAAACAGCCGGAAAAATCCGAAGAACCGGAGTGAGTGATATATAATGATCGGAAGGATAGTAAAAGGCGTAAAAGAATTTTTCGATGTATGCGTGGAAGAAGACAATGAATACAAAAACCGTATTATTCCGTGCAATTCCAAAGGGGCGTTTAGAAAAGACTCGCTGAAATTGAAACCCCTCGCGGGGGATATCGCCGATATAGAGATAAACCGCGAAAACAGGGATGAAACCCAAATAACGGGAATTATCACCAAAATTTATGAGCGTAAAAATTCGCTTTTTCGCCCCCCGGCGGCCAATTTGGACGCGCTTTTTATCGTCATTTCGGTAAAATCCCCTTCGCCTTCATATTTTTTTACCGATAAACTCACCGCCGCCGCGGTCGAAAACGATATAGTTCCGATAATCGTCATAAACAAAACCGATCTGAACCCAAGCGACGGTTTGATATATGACATATACTCGAAAACCGGCTTTACAACGATAAAAGCGAGCGCGGAAACAAAGTTGGGATTCGAGGAAATAAAAGAGGAAATGCGAAACAGGATATGCGTTTTCGCGGGCGAATCCGGAGTGGGGAAATCGAGCCTGTTAAACGGGCTGTTCGGCCATCTGAAACTTGCAACCGGCCTTTTGAGCGGCAAAACCCAACGGGGGAAACAGACCACGAGGACCGTGGAATTTTTTAAAAACGATCTGAACGGCTACGCGGCCGATACCCCCGGATTCGGCGTTTTCGATTTTGAATACAGCGGCCATATATTAAAAGAAAACCTCATACTCGATTTTCCCGATCTGCAAAAATACGCCCAGGACTGCCAATACGCGAAATGCGCGCACATAAAAGAA
>WQXD01000038.1 GCA_009785015.1 Oscillospiraceae bacterium
ATAATAGAGTTTTTCGCCCGAATGGGCGCAGTTCAAAACAATTCTGTAGGGATCTCTGAGTTTGCCGCCTTCAAACACAAAACCAAGTTCCCCCGCCTTTTTTTCAAACGCCAAAATGTCGGCAAGTAACCTCTCGTGCTCCGAAATGCCGCGGCATTCCAAAAGTTCGGTCATCGATTCGATGCTCAAAAGGATCAAATATGACGGGCTCGTCGAGGCGAATGTGTTCACGGCCGGCCGTAAGATCTGTTCTTTGTCAAATTTGCCGCCGGAAAAAAGCAGGGCCGCCCCGGTCAAAACCGGCAGGGTCTTATGAACCGAGTCGATTGATATGTCCGCCCCGAGATTTATCGGGTGCAGGCTCCCGTTTTTATGGAAAGCCAAATGCGAACCATGGGAATTATCCACAACCAAACCGAGCGAATATTTTTTGCATTCGGCTGAAATTTTTCCTATATCTTTCATATCGCCGTAATAATCCGGAGAAGTGACAAACACGCCGGCGATATTTTCGGGGCCGTGCTTTCGGGCATGGGCGCCTATACTCTCCAAAAAATCCTCGCCCGGATATATCCAAAGGGGAACCATGTCCAAAAGGGATATCGTGTTGACAAAGGAAACATGCGAGGCCCTGTCGCAGATTATGTAAAGGGATTTGCTTGCTTTTGATTTTTTCAAAGCCAGAACCGAAGCCTGTACGCCGGTGGTCGCGCCCGAACACGATATGAGGGAGAAGATGTCCGCATTTTGAAAAAAGCATTTTGAAATTTTTTCTTCCAGGGCGTAAATCAAATTTATTCCGCGGCTCGGGCTGTATAAGCTGTCGGTGAAAAAAAGTTCGGTGAGATCGAGCGGATAACCCAATTTGCCGTTTGGCCTGCCTTTGTGTCCGGGCATATGGAACCTTACCGGGTTTCTTTTCGCGTAATTTTCGGCAGTGTCGTTCAATCGGCCCATAAATCAGCGCGTGTATTTGAGAACTTCCTCCGGCAGGTCTTCGGGCGCGGCAGAAGCGGTTATTATGCACAAAAATTTATTTTTAGTCGAAACATTGTCTATAAGGTTCAAAAAATGGGCGAAGCCGTCTAAGTTTTCTTCGCATATCTTCAAGGCCGAATCGATGAAAATATGGGTTATATCGTAATTTGCGGCGTAGAGCCCGCAAACCAAGCCGTACAGGGCGTCCGCCCCGCATATGTCGTACTCGGATGTGTCGATTAGGCGCGCCTTGTATTTCACGTCGTATTTTAATTTCTGCCCTTTTTCGACGCACACCACGCAGCCCGAAGAAGTTTTCAAGGCTTCATTCGCCATATTTATCAGCGTTTTTGTTTTTCCCGTCCCTTTTACCCCGACAATCAGTTTTACCATAAATAATATCTCCTTAATTTGCGTTTTATATATTATACACGAAAAAAATAAATTTTCGGTGTATAATTTGTATATTTTAACGGCACAAATCAATAACTTTTTTTATTGTCTCGGCTGTGTCCGCCGTGGGGATGTATTCAAGTCCCACATATTTGTCATAGCCCAAATCTTCAATCGCTTTAAATACGTTTCTGTAGTTTATCTCGCCGGTTCCGGGCTCGTTTCTCCCGGGTACGTCGGCCACGTGGAAGTGCCCGATCAAGTCAAAATATTTGCGTATCGTGGGGATCAAGTTGCCTTCCGTGATTTGCTGGTGATATATGTCGTACAAAACTTTTACGTTTTTGCTCCCGACTTCGTTGCATATCTCAAAAGCCTCATACGACGAAGCCAAAAAATATCCCATGTGGTTGCAGAGTATGTTCAACGGCTCCACAATCAAAACGACGCCGGAATCCTCGAACAGGGGCGCGACGTGCCGAAGCATCAATACGATATTGGCGTGCTGCTCGTATCTTGTGATATCGTCGCTTCTGGTATTGCCCGTGGTGACTATGAGAGAAGGCACCCCGAGAAACTGCGCGGTTTTTATGCTTTCTGCCGCCGCTTTGTAAAACGCCGAAAAAGCGTCCGGGTCCCTTGTCAAAAGCCTTTTGGCATTGAACACCTTGCTTGTTTCGGGATCCGCTGAATCTACGGATATGCTCGTGATTGTGAGGTTGTTTTTGACTGCCTCCTGCTTTACTTTTCCTAAATCTTTATGCGACCAGCCCCAGAAATCGACGCAGTCGACTCCCGCGTCTTTTGCCGCTTTGAATCTGTCGTAGAAATCCGGGCATTCTTTAGTGAACATCATTTCCAAACATGGCGCGAATTTTAACATGATAGTATTCCTCCTTAAAATTTTTTATCGATATATCTTTGCGGGGCGGGGGAGTGACCGCCCGCCCCGCGCGCGCGAAAAAAACCGGGATTAAAGATTCAGATAAACCGCTTTGCCGGTGTCGATTGAAGTGTTTGTCGCGATTGCGAATTTCAGGGATTTTATTGCGTCGAAATACGGGGAGCGGATCTTTTTCAGGGCTTCGGGGCAGTTAGATTTTACAGCTTCGATAAACGCCCTGTCCAAAAGCTCTCCGCTGTCCACTTTCGGCAGAATTTCCTTTGAGCCGTTTTTGTCGGTGAACACCACTTTGTTCCGAAGAATGTATTTGACCGTCGCGTCTTTGGCGTAGAATGTGATGCCGCCTTCCATCCCGCCGCCTTCGACCATGTAGTCGCCGGTAAATATATTGGCCACCGAGCCGTTTCTGAATGTGACGGCAGTCGCCGAGTAATCCTCCACGTCATATCCCGGAAGATTCACGGCGTTGGGTTTTACCATGCCTTTTCCCGCGGCGGTGTAAAGGGATACGGGCTCTCCCACGAGATAACGCAGCAAATCGAAATGATGGATATGCTGTTCCACATTCTGGCCCCCGGAAGTCGAGCGCCTCCTCCACCAGTAGACCCCGGGTATGCCTCCGACCCAAACCGCGTTTATCAGGCCGATTTCCCTGCCCACCAAAAGTTCCCTCGCCGAATCGATCAAATCCTGATACCTGTCCTGGAACCCGACGGAGATGATGATATTATACTGTGTGGCCATGTCGCAAATTTTTTCGGTTATGGCCGCGTCCGTGGCGATCGGTTTGTCGATCATCATGTGTATTCCGCGTTTAATCGCCTCGAGCTCGATCATGCCGTGCTGATCCGGAGGGACGCAGACATACAGTATATCCGGTTTTCCCTCGTCCAGCATCGAAAAATAGCAGTCAAACGCTTTGCCTTCGCCTTTGGCGGCGGCCATTTTTTCGGCCTTCTCTTTTACGATGTCGTAAAAACCCACATATTCCACGTCATCGTAGGCTTTGACCCTGCCGAAATGCCAGTTCGATATGCCCCCGCAGCCGACCACGGCCGCTTTCAATTTTTCGCCCATTGATAATACCTCCAAAATATAATATAAAATAAAAAATTCTGCGCTAAGTATAATTATACCTCATTATAAAATAAAGTCAAGATTTTTATTAAAAATATCTTGAAATTTTATGTTAATTTGTGATATAATTATCGCACGGGGGATTTGACGGGGGATAAAAAGTGAATTTGTATATTTGCGAAGATGTAAAAAACGCGAAATGGCGCGAAGATATACCGGATGACAAAAAGCTTTCTTCGGCATTTATGAAAAGATGCATACGCGATTTTACCGGCGAAAAAGAACCGGAGATTTTCAAAGACGAATACGGCAAGCCGTATGCGCGGGATTCCGTTTGTTTTTCGCTCTCGCACAGCGAAAACATGATGATTTGCGCAGTGGCCCAATTCAACATAGGGGCGGATTGCCAGAAAAGAAGCATAGAAAACCTGCAGACCTGCAAAAAAATCGCCGCAAGGTTTTACGCCGAGCAGGAAAACGCTTTTTTGGATTCCATATTAAAGCGTCCGGAAACCAAAACCGGCCGAACCAAACAAGAAGCCTACATCGACAATTTTTTTTCGATATGGGCGAAAAAAGAAGCGTATATAAAATATACGGGCAAAGGCATGGCCGAAGGGCTGAATACTTTTTCGACCGCCAAAAAAAATCAGCTCGGCGGGGCCCGTTTTAAAAAAATATATTCAAAAAATTCAAAAAAAAATAATTTTTACATATATCTGTGCTATAATAAAGAAAATAAAAATGTATTGCAAATAAAATATTTCGATTGATAAATTGATAAACGATAAAAATAATAAATTATTTCGGAGGTTTAAAAATGTTTGATGTTGTATGCGTGGGAAATATAGTGGCGGACGTGATTGTGCGGACAGTCGACGGGCTGCCTCCCAAGGGGACCCTTGTTTATCAGGACAGTATATTGCTTTACAACGGCGGCTGCGCGATGTCGAGTTCCGTGGATTTGTCGATACTGGGGGCAAAAAGCGCTATCATCGCGAAAATAGGAGGCGATTCGTTCGGCGAATTTTTAAAGAACGTGCTCGTAAAAAACAACGTGGATATAACCGGGCTGAAAATTTCGCAGTATCCGACTTCCGCTTCCGTCGCGCTCATCGCCTCGGATTCGGAGCGGACGTTTTTGCATTGCCCGGGCGCGAACGCGTATTTTACGGAAGAAGATATCGACTGGGAATTGATCGAAAAAAGCAAAATCGTGTTTCCCGCGGGAATGCTGATAATGCCCTCATTCGACGGGCAGCCCTGCGCGAACGTTTTAAAAAAGAGCCAGGAAATGGGCAAAATCACGATGCTCGACACCGCCTGGGATTCCACGGGGAAATGGATGGAAAAACTCGAAGCCAGCATGCCGTACATAAATTATTTCATGCCCAGCGTGGAAGAAGCCGAAAAACTTTCGGGAGAGAGCGAACATAACAAAATCGCCGATGTGTTTTTCGATATGGGCGTGGGTCACGTGGTGATAAAACTCGGGAAAAAAGGCTGTTATCTCAGGGAGACAAAATCAAGCGAAGGGAAATATTTTCCCACATATTCAAATGTCAAGCCGACGGATACGACCGGGGCAGGGGACAGTTTCTGCGCGGGATTTTTGTTCGGGCTTGTAAAGGGATATCCTTTAAGCGAATGCTGCAGGATAGGCAACGCCGTGGGGACCCACTGCGTGATGAAAACGGGCGCGACGGCCGGCATCGTGCCTTTCGATCAAATCCAAAAATTTATGCGGGAAAATGAACAATATTTA
Organism: Oscillospiraceae bacterium; assembly: GCA_009785015.1. Next base: position 5,118 of record WQXD01000038.1, read on the forward strand.
ATATAGTGAAGGAGGGTCAATAATGATTTCAGCGGAAAAAAGAGGGGAAGTTATCGCCAAAACGATCGGGTATTTCGAAAAAGCGAATATAAGGATAACGGAAGAGGAAAAAAACAGTATCGAGTTCGCGGATTTCGGGTTAAACGAAATAGATATCACGGGACTTGAAATATTGGTCTATGTGAACACGGACAGGGTATGCGCCAAGGAACTCGTCATGCTCCCGGGCCAAACCTGCCCCGAACACCGCCATCCGTCAATTGAAGGCGAACCGGGCAAGGAAGAGACGTTTCGGTGCAGGTACGGCACGGTATATCTGTATGTGGAGGGGGAAGACACGAAAAACAGGAAAACGGATCCGCCGGCGGCTCCAAAAGGCAGTTACACCGTATTTCACGAAATCGAGCTGAACCCGGGCGAACAGTACACGCTGTACCCCAACACAAAACATTGGTTCAAAAGCGGCCCGGAAGGGGCGGTCGTGAGCGAATTTTCGACGAAAAGCCGCGATGAATCCGACATTTTCACAGATGAGAGAATTATAAGAGTCGAACAATAATATGAGAAAACAATTGGCTGAAAAAGTCGAAGAACGGGAAACATTCACGGGAATTTTCGTCCGTTTCGGAATCAAAAGCGGTTGGCGCGGACCTGAAAAAACTGTTTTGCTTTGCGAGATTAAAAATGCTGAGAACAAATTGGTTGCGGATCATTTGTGGTTTAATTTGACAAAATCTTTTGAGAAATTAAACTTGCAAGAAAATGACGTTGTGCAGTTTGACGCGAGAGTCAAAGAATACGAAAAAGGGTATAAAGGCTACAGGGACGATGTATATAAACCGATAGAAATAGACTATAAATTGAGCCACCCCACGAAAATAAAAATCATTGATGCGCAACGAGTGGAATTAGCGTGAAAGAATTTTTACGACATAATAAAACAACAGTCTCGACGTGCGTCGTATGGGGAAACATATCTACCGGCTGGACTGTAACTAATTCATACGCCGTTTCCGTCAGTAATTTCAAATCGCGGGCCAAAGTAGCGGGGTCGCACGAGACATAGATCAGTTTTTGTATTGTTGATTTTAAAAGGCTTTCGATGAGCTTTATATCGCAGCCCCCTCTGGGGGGATCGACGACGAGCAAATCGATATTTTCGACGCCGGCGATGAGTTTGGGGATAACTTCCTCGGACTTTCCGGCTATGAATTCGGCGTTTTTTATGTTGTTTATTTTCGCGTTTTCTACGGCGTCCGAGACCGCTTGCTCTATGATCTCGACGCCGTAAATCTTTTTTACGAGAGGGGCGAGCATGACGGTTATCGTGCCTATGCCGCAGTACGCGTCGGCGCATACCATGGATTTGTCCAAGGCGGCATATTTTTGAATTTCTTTATACAATACTTCCGTCTGCGCCGGATTTACCTGATAAAAAGAATTTGCGGAAATTTTGAATTTTTTATCGGTTATATAATCGGTGATATAGCTCTTTCCCCAAAGGGTTTTTGTTTTATTTCCGCCGTTGCAAAGCACAATGCTTGTCATGCCTTCCACACCCGCCAACTCTCCTGTCAATTCTCCGCAGTCCGGGAAATCATTTCCGTTTATTTTAATGCACGCCATGATTTCGCCGGAATGAAAGCCGACGCGGGTGAATATGCTCTGCAACAGGCCTTTGCCGGTCATTTCATCGTAAGGCGGAAATTTTTCAATGTTTTTGTTTATGAATTTTTTGAATATATCTATGATTTTATCGTTTTTCGCATCCAAAACGGCGCAGCTGTCCAAGTCCGCTATATCGTGGCTTTTTGCCGAATAAAACCCTATAGAAGCTCCTTCGTGAAAAGCGATTTTCTTTACATGAAAACGCGCTTTGTTTCTGTAATTATACGGATTTTCCATGCCGATGATCTGTTTTGTTATCTCGCCGGCGTTTTTAAATCCCCCGATTCTTTCAAGGCAGTTTTTTACCATTTTTGTTTTTTGCTTTAATTGCGCGGCGTAATCCATACACAAAAGCGCGCAGCCCCCGCAATTTTTGAAAAAAGCGCATTTCGGGGGTACCCTGTGAATTGAAGGTTCGGTTATTTCAACGAGTTTTCCGCAGGCGTAATTCTTTTTTGTTTCTGTAATTTTGATTTCGGCGGTATCGCCCGGGATGACCCCTGCGGCAAAAACCGCGAGACCTTCGATTCTGCCGATCCCCCGGCCGTCGCTGCTCAAATCCTCTATTTTTGTTTGGTATATTCCGTTTTTTTTGACAATCATAAATGTTAACAATAAATGTATTGAAAAAATTTTGTTTTTGGAGTATAATAAATATAATATTTTAAAAGCGTATCAAATTCGGAGAAAAAAATTATGGCTCGCAGAAAAAGCAAAAAAAGCAGCGCAAACAACAATATAATCGCGGTGATAGTAATCATCGTCATCGCGCTCGCCGCCGCGTTCGCGTATTTTAAGGATTCGATAACGGATATTTTCGAGGACGCCGACGCCGATGTGTCGGGGAATTTCGCCGTCCATTTCATAGACGTGGGCCAGGGGGACAGCATTTTGATCCAAACCCCCGAAGGACAGTATATGTTAATCGATACGGGCGAAAGAAACCAATATGACAAACTTTCGGCTTATCTCGATCACTACAATGTAAAAAACTTCAAATATGTGATATTCACCCACCCGCATTCGGACCATATAGGCTCATCCGACATGATTGTGAAAAATTACAACATAGAGACGCTGATAATGCCAAACGTTTCACACACCACTAAAACATTTGAAAGGCTTATAACGGAGATAGAAAAAAAGGAGCTGGAGGTGACGCAGGCAAAGGCGGGGCTGAGGTTTAATTTCGGGGAGGCGGAATTTATGATTTTGGGTCCCTCCCCGAAGGATTACGATAATTTGAACAATTACAGCGTAGTCGTAAAAATGATCTATAAGGAAAACGCGTTTTTGTTTACGGGGGATATGGAGAAAGAACCCGAAAATGAAGTCATGGAATTCTGCGATGAAAATAATATAAGCTTATTCGCCGATGTTTTGAAAGTGGCCCATCACGGTTCGTCCACGTCGAGCCAGGACACTTTTTTGAACAGGATAGATTCCAAATACGCCGTCATATTCTGCGGGGCGGACAACAGCTACAACCACCCGAATTTAAAAGTGGTCGAAAGGCTTGAAGCGGGCGGCGCGAGAGTGCTGCGCACCGATTTGGAAGGCGATATCGTTATAGTTTCGGACGGGGTGAATTTATCCGTAAAAAAGGGCAGGGGAGACTTCGCGAAGCATAATCCGGCAAATGAAGCAAACGCCGAAACGGAACAAAACGAAGAATGAGTATCACGCCTCCAAAACGTTTTTGCCCGGCTTAAGTTCTTGGCCGCCGTATATTGCGAGTATGTTTTCGGGTATATTGATTTCCAAGATTATTTTCCCGTCTGCTTTTTTCCAGTCAACCGATATTTCGCCCATGGGCGTGTCTATATGTCCCCGGCAGAAATCGAGTTCCGGAATAAATTCGGGTTTTATCAAAACTTCCTTGTAGCCGGGCTTTTTTATGTTTATCCCGACGAGCGTTTTCATCATCCACGACATAAAATCCGAATACATGTGATGGTTTTTGGAATTGCCGGGCTGCCAGGTTTCCCACAGGGTGGTGGCTCCGCATTCGAGCCAGCGCGTATATGAAGGATATCCGCCTGCGGTGATGATTTTATACGCGTATCCGGCGAGCCCGCAGATGCCAAGCGCGGCGTAGAGGTGCGGAAGCCCGGCCATGCCGCAGTTGTGATGAAAACCTCTGGCCTCGACGAGTTTTTTCAGCTGATTTTTGACGGGTTCTGAATTTCCCGAAATATACACAACCGTCATCGCGACTGCCGTCTGTTCGTTTATTTTGCATGTGCCGTCCGCGTTTACATAGTTGTCTTTGAATAATTTTTTGGATTTTTCAAGTCCGGCGCCGTATTTTTCCTTTAGATTTTCATTTTCGGCGAGCTCCGCCGCCAGCAGCGCGATTTTCATGAATTTTATGACAAACGCCTGGTTTATGAGTTTTCCGGGCGTTTTTGAGGGCTCCGGGCAGGCCCAGTCGTCAAGCCCGAAATTCAAAAGCCCGTCGGGTTGTTTGCGGCTCTCCAGAAATTCAAAATACCGTTCAAAATACGGCAGGGCGGAGACAAGCAGAGAGTAATCGGCTGTATGCTGATATATCCGGTGGGGTATCTCAAACAAAATGCCCTCCGATACGGGCCCGTTCCCCCATTCGTATCCCCAGCCGCCCGTGGGGATTATTCCGGGTATGGCTCCGTCTTCCCGCATTGAGTCGAGTATGTCCGCATACCATTTTTTAAACAGTTTTGATATGTTGAAATTGGTCAGCATCTGCTCGGCGGAAGCCTGCGCGTCGTTTGCCCAGCCCAACTTTTCCCTGGTGGGGCAGTCCGTTGGCATGTAGAAAAGATTCGAATATGTGGCCATTTGCCCGATTTCAAACAATTTGTTCAATTTATCGTTGGAACACTCGAAACTGGATATTTTTTCTATATCCTGATGAACGAATATACCCGTGACCGTATCAAAACCGGGATTTTTCAGCCCTTCGATTTCGACATATCTGAATCCGTGGTAACAAAACATCGGAGACCAGCTGAATTCTTCTCCGCTGCATATGAACCTGTCGGTCATAAACTCGCTCTGCCGGTAAAAACCGGTCATGCCGTTGTACTGCGGGGCCCAGTCGCAGTTTACCGTCTCCGCGTATTTTATCACAAGCAGATCCCCGGCTTCCTGCTTGATTTTGAGCCGGATATAGCCCGAAATATTTTGCCCTATGTCAAAAACATACTTAGCCGGCCCGGTTTGAACCATATTTACCGTTTTGTACTCCGCGCACTCGCGGATCGGCTCGCACAGGCACTCTCTGAATTCGCCTTTCGGCGGATTTGCATCCGCCGCCGCGTATCCCCAGCCGTTGTCGTCAAAACCGGATTCGGTGAACTGCACATCGTACAAGCGCGCGTCGAAATGTTCGCCGCTTCTCAAATGATTGAATACCACCGGCGTTTTGTCCGTGCATTTCCAGGTGGAATCCGAAACAAGCGCGGTTTTTTTGTCTGTTTCCAATTTCAGTATGAATTTGGGATTGTCGCGCCACGGAGCTTCGTCGTGATTCCAGGGCGTTTTAAACGATTCGTTGTAAAACCCGTTTCCGCAAATGACAAAAAATATATTTTCTCCCGGCTGTAAAATATCGGTGACGTCATATGAATTGTACCACAGCGTTTTGTTGTAGTCGCTTATTGGAGCGGTGAACAAATCCTTTGTTATTTTTTTGCCGTTGAGATAATAATAACCGTAACCTAAGGCGCACACGTGCACTTTGGCATTTTTGAAATTTTCCGCCGTGAATTTTTTTCTGAACATCACGCACGGGCTTTTTTCGCCGTCAAATTCCCTTACGAAAGGTATATCCGCTTTTATGAAACCGATATTTTCAAACATAAAAACCTCCAAAATAATTTTTTGTCAAAATTCTTGACTTTTCGATGATTTAGCGATATAATGTACATACAGACTAAGGATAACAATAAAATATTAAGAACAGATTAATATTAATCTGAAAAATGGGAAATTTTTATGAAAAAGAACATTTTGTTTTTTTTAATGGCTTTTTTGGCGGTGTTTGCCATATCCTGTTCAAATTCAAATAATGGCGGAAGCTCCGGAAATTCGGAAAACGCGCCCACCGAAAAAGATACCGGCGGCGAAGAAAACAAAGATGAAAGCGGGTTTTCCGACCGTCAAAAAGTCGAGGACGGCATAGGGGCGCATGATTTTGGCGGCGCCGTATTTAACGTGGCGCTTTCGACCAGGCAAATGCAGGAACCGTATTTCGTGGAGGAGCAGACGGGCTCGATCATCGACGACGCCGTGTACAAACGAAATCTCGATATTGAGGAACGCTTTAACGTAAAACTCGCGCTCAGCGATACCGGGGGGGATTGGGACGAGGTCGCCGTCGCGGTCAAAAAAAGCGTCATGGCGGGCGCGGGCGAATACGCCCTCGGATTGGTTCACACTTTCGCCGGCCTTACCGGTCTGGCGGGCAGCGGATATCTTTGCGACTGGAATAAAATCCCAAATGCCGACATGTCGAAGCCCTGGTGGAACGGCAACATAAAGGAAACGCTCGCAATCGCCGGCCGGCTCTATGTGGCCTCGAACGATTATGTATACCAGCGCCCGGGGGTCATATACTTCAACAAGCAGATGATAACCGATTTTGAGCTCGAAAGCCCTTACAGTTTGGTGAAAAGCGGCGGCTGGACCTGGGACAAATTGGCCCAGATGTCAGTTGTCGTTTCGGCTGATTTAAACGGCGACGGGGCATTCGACAAAAACGACAGGTACGGCTACGCCCACTGGCTGAATTGGCAGACGGTCCCGGTAGTTCACTCAAACGGGCTTTTCCTCACGGAAAAAGACAGCGACGGGTACCCGCGCTACACACCGTTTGAAAGCGAAAAGATGCAAACCGTGGTCGAAAAATATTATGATCTGCTCTATACGGGAAACAAAACATATATAATCCCGCAAAGCGAAACTCTGCCCACAATCGGCACATATACGCCGCTGTTTGAAAACGGGCAGATATTGTTTCTGCACTCGAATACCGAACTCCTCAAACAGTTTTTGAGTATCACTTTGGAATTCGGAATGATACCGCTGCCCAAATACGACACGCTCCAGAAAGATTATCACTGCATGGCGGACACGCAGCTGATGGTAATACCGGCGGACGCCGCAAATATAGAGATGTGCGGCGTCATATCCGAGGCGCTGTCGGTATATTCATACAAAAATGTGGTTCCGGCGATTTATGACGTGATGTATGCCAACAGATACCTGCGCGACGAAGAATCGTATGAGATGTTTGGCCTGATTATGAAAGGGCTTGTATATGAGTTCAGCTGGACTTTCGGCGAGGGGAACGGAATGACATACGCGATGTCGAACCTGATGGAGCGAAAGAGCGTGGATATCGCTTCGTTCTATGAGAAAAACGCCCCTGCCGTCGAAAAGGCGATGGCCAAATTCATCGACAACGTGCTGGGTTTGGACTGACAAGAATAACAATCGATGAAAAAATCCCCGTAAAACCGGGGATTTTTTTTTAATCGATTTCAACCATATCGTAACCCAAATAAATTTTAAACGCTTCGTCCAGTATATTTTTCATATGCCCCATCCCGACCGAGGTGTGGTGCTTGAAGCCCCCGCGGGCCAATTTTATGAGCTTGTTTTGCAGATCCGGTATTTTCGCCACTCCGCCGCAGCCGAAAAAGCCCTCCTCGATTACATCGTCCGTAAATTCGCCCTCGCCCGTATAGGCGATCAATTTTCCGTCTTCGGTCCGGCAGTTGGCGAAAGTCATGGGAAATGCCGCGATGCGCCCCTCATTGCAGCCCCAGCCGGATCCGGGATCATTTTTGGCGAACATTTTGTGTTCCGTCACTGTTCCCTTTTTTGCCATCAGGCTTTGGGCCACCGGCCCGCAGTGAAACAAAATGACTTTGTCTTCGTCGTCGCCGTAGTTGTTGTTCCAGTCGAGCACGGTGGAAGGCTGCCCGGAAGCCAAAGAAAGCGCCCGCATCGTGATCGCCGAACATAAATCGATTTCGCACGAGGCCGCAATGCCCCTGTCGTTGAGTTCGCTCAGCAGCACGCAGGGACACACGCGCAAAATGGTTTCCATATCGTTCCAGCAGCGCAGGGTGATCGCGTCAAGTTTGTACTCTTCGATATATTCGTCGATAATCACCGAAATTTTCGCCAGGGTATCCATGTTTTTTTCCGGAACCCCGGAACAATCGGCATACTGCCGCAAACGGTTGAGTTTCGCGTAAACCCTCGGGTCTTTTTCATCCAAGTTGTTTACTTTGAATATCAATTCCGACAAATCGAAGGATTCCACGGTGATGCCGTATTTTTCCAAGGCGATTTCGTCGTATCTCACCGTTTTGAAAGCGGTCGTCCTGGCGCCGAGAGCTCCGATGACAAACCGTTTCATGCCCTTCACCACGCGGCAAACGGCCGCGAAATCCCTCAGATTTTGCGCGAATTTTTCGCTTAGAGGGTGTACCGTGTGTGGTTTCAGCACCGTGAAAGGGATCCGGCACTGGGTAAAAACGTCCGTGACGCTGAATTTGCCGCAGTATGCGTCCCTGCGGTTTTTGAAATCCAATTTTCCGATTTCGTCGGGGTACGCTTGCATCAAAATCGGGACGCCGGCGTCGCGCAGCGCGGCTGCCGCGCCGTTTTCGTCCACGAATATGGGCTGGCAGAATATGACCCCGTCGTATGCGCCCGCGTTTTTGCTCAGCCAATCGTGATACAGTTTTCCTTCCTCGCGCGTTTCGACGGCTCCGTAGCGCGTGAGTTTTTCGTCCATCAAAATATAGCCGAACCCCGCTTTGGTCAGCGCTTCGGCCATTTCTCTCCGCGCCTCCAAAATCAATTCGCCGGGCATGAAACCCCGGTTGCCGAAACATAGAGCGAATGTTGTTTTCATAAAAATCCTCCGTTATTTATTTTGTAACTATTCCATATTCTGGCAGTATGCGATCAGTTTATCTATATCTTTTTGTATCCTGGCTTCGTTTTTTTCGTAATATGAAGCCAGATTCGCCGATTTTTGTAAAATCAGGTCCCGCGAGACAAACCCGGAGCCTGCGAAATTGTATATATACCCCAAATCGAAATACGCGGTATCTTTCAAAATTTTCAGCATTTCCGTGGTGGGTTCATCGCGCGTGAATTTCAGCTGGAGCGTGGAATCGTAATAGGCGGGGATAACCGTGATTGAAGACTGCCTCGCCAAGGCTTCCGCGATTACAGCCGAAACTTCGATGTTTACCCCTTTGGGAAGCACGAGCATCGTCGCGGCCCCGTCCACATTCGAAATATAATCGGGCTGCGAATCGTCCAATTTGGGAAACGGCACTATTCCGTATTCGCTTTCCATGTCCCTGAAAACCCTGAGATTTTTGAGGTTTGTACCCAAAAAATACACTCTGTCCAAATGAAAGGCTATATGGGAGAGTTCCCTCGTGTAATCGTCGTCTCCCGTATAGACGGTCACAGGGCAGCTGTTGCCTATGAACCATCTGTATCCGGTGTCGATTGCCAAGGCGTTTCTTTCGGAGCCAAGCACGAGCACGGGATAGTCATTTTCGTCCTTTTCGACGATTTTGCCGCCGAAACTGTAAAAATACATAGTGTCGGCGAACAATCCCATCGAAGTAAACCCGAACCTGTCGTCTTTTATATCCAATTTCCCGTCGCCGTTTAAATCCTGGTTGCAGTTTTTGATTGCCGCCTCAAAAGCGTCGTATGTCCATTTTCCGTTTTTGACCGTTTCATAGGGATATTCCATTCCGGCCTCGGCGAACAGTTTTTTGTTGAACAAAAACGCGTGGGTATGCGCCGTGAAAATGTACCCAATATCGCCCGCCAGAAAAAACGACTTGCCGCCTATCGACATTCCGTTGACCACGTTTTTGTTCCACCACGGCTTATCCAAATTTTCTTTTATCACATCCGCCTTATTCCAGTCGGTGTACAGATTGTCTCCCACCACGCTCGCCCCCGCGACCGCGTGCATCGCGCCCAAATCGTAGGCGTTGTCCCCGCCCAGAACGCTTTTTTTCAGATCGTTGGTGACTTCCCCGTAAATATTGGCTCTGAATTTCAGGTTTATATTGAAATCATCTTCGATTTTTTTGTTGCGGTTGTACACGGCGTCATTGAATACATCGCCGATTTCGCTCTCGCTGTAATGTTCTTCCTGCATGTATTCGAACAGCAAAATGGTAAAATCCCTGCCGCCGAAATCTGTTTTCGGAAACTGTTCGTATATATTCTGTTCAGATGTGCCGTCGTCCGTTTTGCCGTTTGCAGAATCGGCGTCTTTTGAATTTTCATCTCCGGTTTCGCCTGCCGTTTGGTTTGTTTCGCCGCAGGAAGCAAAAAGCGAAAAAACCAGCGCCAAAATCAAAAACAGATACAGCCTTTTTATTGCCATAAAAAATCCTCCCGTTATTTATTTCCCATAGTATATTATAGCGCAAAAACAAAATATAAACAACAATATACGGGAAAATTTTGAAAAAAATTGTAACTTTTTTTAATATACCTTGTTTTTTTCGGTTTTTTGAGCTATAATACAGTGTACAGTAGTGGTAAAGAATTGGAGGAAAATGAAAATGCTGTTCGATACAACCGATTTAATTGAAATAACATTCGGAAAGCTGCTCGACCTCCTCGAGGAAAAATATCCCGGCCGTCTGTGCGTCAAGTACTGCGACAGGGACTATACGAGAACTTTCGCCGAATTCAACCGGGAAGTCGAAGCCGCCGCAAAAGGTTTTTTGGCGCTCGGGATAGAAAAGGGAGACCACATAGCCATATGGGCCACCAATGTCCCCGAATGGCTGATCACTTTTTTTGCCGCCGCGAAAATAGGCGCGGTTCTCGTGACTGTCAACACAAACTATAAAATATTTGAGACCGAGTATCTTTTGAGACAGTCGGATTCAAAAGCGGTCGTTTTAATCGACGGGTTTAAAGATTCAAATTACATAGAAACGATAAACAAACTCGTCGCCGGACTTCCTTCGCACGACCCGTCAAAAGAAATCGATTCGCCGGTGCTGCCGCGCCTCAAAAGGATCATATACGCGGGCAAAGAGCAAAAAGCGCCCGGCGGAATGATAAAATTTGAAAAACTCTATGATTTGGGAAAGGGAGTGGATTCCGATATATATGAAAATATCGTGAAATCCCTTGATATTCACGATGTGGTGAATATGCAGTACACTTCCGGGACCACGGGTTTTCCCAAAGGAGTCATGCTCACTCATTACAATATAATAAACAACGGCAGGGATATCGGCGACTGCATGAAACTGACGCCGGACGACAAGTATTGCATATGCGTGCCGTTTTTCCACTGTTTCGGCATGGTATTGTCGATTACGGCGTGCGTCACCCACGCGGCGGCCATGATACCCGTGGACTATTATTCCCCCATACCCGTGATGGAGGCGATCCAAAAAGAAAATTGCACGGCTTTCAACGGGGTGCCCACGATGTTCATAAATATCATCGACCACCCGGATTTCAAAAAATACGATTTCAAAAATTTGCGCACGGGGATCATGGCGGGTTCGGTGTGCCCCGAAAAAGTGATGCGCGATGCCGCGAAGTACATGAACATGACCGAAATCACAAGCGTTTACGGTTTGACCGAAGCCTCCCCGGGCTGTACCCAGCACATAACAGAGGACCCCTTTGATTTGAGGGTTTCGACGGTTGGCAGAACTCTGCCGCACGTCGAAGCGAAAATAACGGATCCGGAATCCGGCAGGATTTTGGGCCCCGGGGAACCCGGCGAGTTTTGCGCGAAGGGCTACAACATCATGAAAGGGTACTACAAAATGGAGGAAGCCACAAAACAGGCTGTCGACGGCGACGGCTGGCTTCACACGGGGGATATAGCGGTAGCAGACGAAAACGGGTATTACAAGATCACAGGCCGGCTGAAAGACATGATCATACGCGGCGGGGAAAATATATATCCCAAAGAAATCGAGGAATTCATATACACCATACCCAAAGTCAGCGATGTACAGGTAGTCGGCGTGCCTTCAAAACAGTACGGCGAAGAAATCATGGCCTGCGTGATATTAAAAGAAGGCGAAACCATGACAGCCGAGGAGTTGCAACAAGCCGTAAAAAGCAACCTCGCGCGCCATAAAGTCCCGAAATACGTCAAATTCACGGACAGTTTCCCGATGACGGCGAGCGGTAAGATACAAAAATACAAACTCCGCGAGGAAGCCGCCGCGGAATTTAACCTCGGTGAAGAGGAAACGATATAACAATGTTTAAAGGGGGATAAACTCATGAAATTGGCATTTTCAACGGTAGGCTGCCCCGATTGGTCTTTTGATGAAATCTTCGCCGCGGCGAAGGATTTCGGTTATGACGCAATAGAGATAAGGGGCATCAAAAATGAAATATACGCGCCCAAACTCAATATCTTCAATGAAAAAAATATCGAAGCCACGGCAAAAAAACTCAAAGACGCGGGGCTTTTCGTGTCCATGCTGGCCTCAAACGCCGTGATAGGCCTCCCCGAAGCGGCAGAAGCGGGTAAAAAAGAAGCGTTTGAATATATAGATCTGGCAGCCGGGCTCCGGGCGCCTTTTGTCCGGATTATGATTTCCCCGCGCCCGGAAGCCGAAAAAACCGACACGGCCTGCGCCGTTTCGGTTTATTCCGAAATATGCGCGTACGCGAAAGGCAAAGGCGTGACGCCTCTTATCGAAACAAACGGGATATTCGCCGAAAGCGGGGTTTTGGCGGGGTTCATGGAGAAAATACCGGGAGAAAACAAAGGTGTGCTTTGGGATATAAACCACCCGTGCAGGTTTTTTTCCGAAAATGCGCAGCAGGTATTCGGCAATATCGGAAAATATGTCAAATATTTGCACATCAAGGATTCGGCAACGGATCCAAAAACAAAAAAGCTCGAGTACAGAATGGTAGGCCACGGGGATCTGCCCATATCCGATATATTGAAACTTATGGCGGAAAGCGGCTATGACGGCGTTTTATCGTTGGAATGGACGAAACGCTGGCTGCCCGAACTGCAGGAACCGGGGATCGTATTCTCTCAATATGTCAATTACATGCGGTATTTGATCGGATCGCTGCGTTGACGAAAAAAATTTAAAAATTTTAAATTAAGCCTTGACAAACCTTTTGAAATGTGGTATAATGGCATGGTCGTCTGATTTTAAAAGACGCTTTGAACTGTGATTCATTAGCTCAGCCGGTAGAGCACATGACTTTTAATCATGTGGTCCGGGGTTCGATTCCCCGATGGATCACCACTCATAAAGCAAGCCTGCGCTAAAAAACTTTTTGTCAATTTTTTTATGAACGCAGGCTTGTTTTTTTGTTTTGTTTTGAAAGAATTGCCGCATAATACGGCGATTTTTTTCGTCGTTTTATCGTTGCGTCAGAAAAGAATTTTGTTATCTTCCATAATATTAAGCTTCATAAAGCAATATCCCTTTCTTGGTTATTTCTTTCATAATATCGCTGTCCTGCTCTATTTCTCGAAAATCGAACAAGTCTACTTTTTTTTCGAAAATCTGAGATAATTCCTCCATAACGCCACAAACACGCAAAAAAGAAATTTTACCTTCCGTATCAAGCGCCATATCAATAAGTCATACGGTTGAAAAACTGCCTTGTTCATAAAAAATTTAATTGACATTTCGGCATTTTTGTGATATTATAATTATACTGTTTTACGAAAGGTGGTGAAAGGCATGGAGCAATCGAAATTTTTACGCGCAATAGAATTATTCCCCGGCAGTGATATAGCGCGTAAGTATTCATTCAAAATGATCAATACAAGGGATAACTGCGCCCTTTTGGCAAGAACGAACCATCAGCTCTCGATGGATTTTGCCATTTCAAGGGACGAGTCTGCCCTTATAGCTGTAGTTTGTCCTATACAGGCAGCTATTTCGGGCCTTACAAGGGGTTATTCTGCCCATTTTCAAGATTGTTTTGAATGCCTGTCACCAAAACGAACTCCGTTCGTTAATAAAATAGCGGCATAGTCCCGCTCCTTTATGTTTGGTAGGCCCTGTGCAGTCAAAATAATCTGCACAGGGTATTTTTATGCCCAAAATTAAAAACTATAAAAATTTATTTTATATCGGAGGAAAATTAAATTTTATGTATATATACAAATACATCAAAACCGCGCAAACCGCTTTGCGCGGGCAAACCAATGGCGGGATTGTCTATATGTTCCCGCAAATAATCACGAAGGTCATTTACCTCGTCCCTCTGATGTTTATATGGCGTATCATCACGGCGAGCGGCGTTGACGCAGGAATGACCTTGACCCAATTACTCAGCTATACATATGTAAATGCGTTGCTTGCGAAAATCTTCATCGTGGATACCTTCATAAACGATTGGGATTCCGCCGGAAAGTGCGCGGTTCTGTTTACCCGCCCGATGTCGGTTTTCGGGCAGGTTATATCGCGCACGGTCGGCGAATGGGCGCCGACGCTGCTGATGTTTTCATTGCCAATGGCACTCATCGCACCGTTGTTCGGCATACAAATAATCCCGCAGACATTATGGGTGATTCCGTCCGTAATTTTATGCGCGTCCCTCGGCTTTGCTTTTGAATTTATATTCTTCTGCCTCACGCTCAGGGCGCGCCATGTAGTATGGCTGATGTGGGTTATACGTTCGGCTGTGGTTTCGTTTTTTTCGGGTACGGTGATACCGTTTGGAATATTGCCGTTTGGAATGGACAAATGGATGACGTTTCAACCGTTCGGAAGTTTGGGCGGAGCGCCGCTTTCGCTGTACGTCGGCGCGGCGGAACCGGCGAAGATAATTACAACGCAATTATTCTGGAATGTGGTTATTTGGAGTATTGCGGTTTTATGGTTCAACAAATCACGGGAAAGGATGGTGAGCTTCGGTGGGTAAAATAACTTTCAAGCGTTACCTCGGACTTTTGGCGATATACGCAAAAATGGATTTAGGGGCGTTACTGCGCGATACCAAGTTTATGGTAGTTTGTTTAATCTCAGATATATGCGCCGATATATCCGGCATATCGGGTATATTCCTGCTGGCTTGGCGATTCGGCGGTATCGGCGGAATGGATAAATACGAAATACTGTTCATGCTGGCGTACCTGAATATAGCAACGGGGTTTATCGGCATGTCTACTAACAATAACGCCGCATTTCCC
>WQXD01000039.1 GCA_009785015.1 Oscillospiraceae bacterium
ACAACCATGAGCGGAATCGTCTCGATGACCTCATAGGTTGTAAATCTCTTCTGGCATTTGAGGCATTCCCTCCGGCGGCGTATACTCGCGTATTCCTCTGAGGGCCTCGAATCCACCACTTTGCTCTCGGTATAACCGCAAGCCGGGCAATTCATTTTATTTCTACCGCCCTCCTTGGTTTTTGCGCTTTATTCCCTGGCGTCTTTCGCAATCGGCAGATTTTGCAAAACCAGCGCGGTGTCGTTCCGCATTTTCAGCACCTTATCCCGAAGCACATAAAAATCCCCGCTGCCGTTCAGCCTGTAAAAACTGCGCCTTGTCTGCCCTTCCACAAAAAAGAATTCATAATCCCTGACAAATCCGTCCCTGTTTGTCACAATCATCCGGAGCAGGGGCTCTTTATCGTCGTATACATCGGTTTCATAATCCAAAAGATCGATTGACAGCATGGCGTAATAATAACCCCTGAAGTAATCGTCGTCGCCTATCTTGTTTACTATCATGTCCTTTCCGTTGCCGGTCACCAAAAGTTCCTGCCCGCTCCCTTCAAACAGGAAAACGGCGTCTTCTTCCCCGGGGATTTTCACCACTATCGACTCTACGTCGTTTATATTCTGGTCGAATATGCCCCTGTTCACGAATTTGAGCAGGTCCCATTCCACAAACGGCTGCAGCTCGCCTTCGAATTTCAGCTTTTCGGGGGATATTTCGACAATTGAACCGAAATCCGCGGATAAAACGTAATAATTGCCGCGTTCATTCGGCTTTGAAAACACGAAATAGTAATTTCTTTCCTTGAAATCGAAAGTTATGCGCACTGCGGGATCGTCAAAACCGTATTTTTGGAATATACCGGCCAAATCGTCGCTTATCTCATCATCCTCATCCGAGTAAAACAGAGATATCACTTCGTCGGCGGAAAAAGCGTGGACCACCCGGTCCCCCGCGAAGTAGACGAAAGCGTAGATCAAAGTCGAGTAACGGTCGGAGATTATATACGGGCTGGGGTATTTCATCTGCCAGTTTACAAGCGCTTCCGAACCTTCGGGAATGGGGGCGCTGTAGATTTCGAGCATCAGGTCATATCCCTTGTAGAACTTGAAATTGTCGACGTACAAAGTCTCGTTTTGTTTTATCGGCTCGGCGACGATGGGCAGCATGATCGAATACCTGTCGCTTAATATCGTTTCCTCCATCATCGTGTCCAAGATATATATGGCCGGCCTTATGCCGTCTTTGTTTTCATACATGACGTAATATCCGCCGGTGGTGGGGATTTTGTCGCCGATTATTATCTTGTACCATTCGTCGTCGGTGGTAGTGACGACAAAATACAGATCGTCGTTGTTTCTGGTCCCCAGCCCGAACTGCTCGAGATCCTGCAGTATTTCGTCGCCGTCGTCAACGCCCGCGGCGGCCACCCTCTCCATGCTCAGCAGATATCCCGAATTCGTGAAAAAACTCGCTATCGTTTCGCCGTTTATCGGGACCAATTCCGCCCCCTCCACGAAATAGTAGTTTTGCCCCAGGTGGTGGACCAGCCTAAAGCTGTCGTTGGGATTTTTCACTTCCACGCTCTTTATATATTCCCTTGTGACCTGCGGGGTTATCATTATTCTGTTGGTGGTGCCCACTTCCTCGCCCGGAAGCAGGGTCAGAAGTATCTCGTCCTCGCTGTTTTTCAATACCCTGTTTCCATCCTCGAGATATTCTATCGTGGTGGTCACCGGCGCGTTCATTTTGTCCACGATGGGTTTGAGCATAAGAAAATACAACCCGGTCAAAACCGCGAAAGCTGCTGCGCACAGCGAAAGGATCACCATCTGTTTTTGAACGGTAGACATTTGCTTTTTTTTCATGAATGCCGCCTCCTGAGCCACACGGCCACGCCGCACACGCTCACTATAAAGGGAAGAAGCAAAACGCAGATGAGAGTCCACATATTCTGTTCATCCATCGACATGACCAATTTGGTGCTGTCAAAAAGTTTGAAATCTATATCGGTGGAGATTTTTCTGCTGGTCATTATCCTCATCGCGTTGAGCATTATATCCGAATTGCAATACGCGTTGTTTGGCACATAGGCCAAATATTCGTAAGAGCCGCTGACCAAAAACAGCGACGTTTTTGGTTCGTTGTTGACATACTGGGTTTTTTGGGCCACCACGAGCAGATTGCTGGGTTCCTGCTCGGAAGTCCTGCCGTCGCTGTAGCTCACATATGAAGAGGGCGAAGAGAGCAAAACCGGGGAAACATCCCTTTCGCTGGCTATATTCAGTATTTTTATGGGTTTGGCGTTGGGGACTATTGTTTTCGGCTTGGTGGATAGCGCCCGGATGCTCGCCGTCAGCTCGTCCCCCACGTTGCTGGCCTGGTTGTAGTCGGCTATGAGATAAAGCCCCGTCGCGCTGAGCGAGTTTTTTTCGTCCACGATTTTGCTGCCGTGCTCGAAAGCCATTCCGTATTCCTTCATCAGGTCGTCAAGTTCGGGCAATGCCCCCTCGTCCGGCGACGAAAAATACATCACGCTGCCGAACTGGTTCAAAAACGAAGCCACTTTGTCGATTTCGGAGCGCACCGTGGGGTTGTCGGGGCTCGCCCCGATGAAATCCTTGCGCGGCTTGGATATGACCAAAATCTTCGCTTCGTTTATCTCTTCCTGAGAGGTTTGGGCCAAATCGATCGGCTTGAACTGGAACCCGTTGTCCAAAAACAGGCCGGCGAGTTCCGCCGGGATCTCCTCGGCGTGCCCCGTGGTGTAATAGACCAAAGGGTAATCCACGCTGACCGCCTGCAGTATGGCGGAGACAAGCGTCCTCTCGCCGGCAAACGCCCAGTAATCGTTCGTGGATTCCGCAATTATGAAAAACGACGACGCCCCGAGCAGTTTCGCCTTTCCCTTGCTTCTGACCGCCACCGAAGTGGTGGCCAACTGGGAGAGCTCGGAAGTGGTGAATTCGTTTTTTATCCCCGGATTTTTTATTATATCGATTTCGGAAATGGTTATGTTTTTAAATTCCTCCGCGAACAGCTTGACGCAGTTTGTGACCATTTTGCCCATATATACGCGCTTGTCGTACATATCCATGGGCATGAAGAACACGATCTCTATCGGATCGTTTATATCTTCCAGAATTTCGCGCGTATCCTGCGTTATCTGATATATCTGCTGTTTTGTCATGTCGATAAACATGGGCCTTATGTTGTTCACCGCGGTTATTACGATATTCAGGATAACCACGGCCGCCACGAAGACGACGGTAAAAACCATCGCGACGGAGCCGTATTTTAATTTTCTTTTGAAGGAAGTTTCGGAATTTCTGATGCTTTTTTCCAAAATTTCCCGTTCTTTTTCATTGTTCGCGTTTTCGTTCATTTTATTTTACCACCCCAAATATTATATTAATTACTGCCAGCGCCTCATCTCGTAAATCCTTATGGTCAAAAACAAAAATATTACCACAATCGAAGCGTAATATATGATCGCGCTTATATCGAATATCCCGTAAGTGAACGCCGAAAAACGGGAAAAAATCGAAACGAAGTCCAAAACATATCTCACCGCCGCGTTGCCGACCGCCCCGGAGAAAGTCCCCGAAAGAAGCAGAAACAAAAGTGTGGCTATCGATACCACCGCGGCTGTAAGCTGATCCTCGGTCATGGCGGAGATAAACAGGCCTATGGCTATAAAGGCCGCCCCGATCAACAGGATGCTTATCACGTTGCCGATCAGAACCGCGCTGTTTGTCTGCCCCGGCGTCTCCGCGTAGCGGTAAAGCACATAAAAACTGAGGCAGGAGACAAGCAGCGTCGAGGCGAACAAAACAAACGCCGCCAGAAATTTGGCGAAGATCATTCCCGTGAGCGAAACCGGGGAGGTGAGCAGCATCTGCTCGGTTTTTGTTTTGCGTTCCTCCGAAAGCGAGCGCATGGTCAAAAGAGGGATCAAAACTATGAAGGTGAATATTATGCACATGAAATAGAAAGAAATGTCGGCGGCGTTGCCCTGTATGTTGGTAAAAGTGAATATCGCCCCCGAAACAAGCAGAAATACGGTGATGAAGATATAGCCCACGGGAGATATGAAATAGGAATACAGCTCCCTTTTTAAAATTGCGGTCATTATGGTAAATCCTCCTAAATACAAATATTACTTCGGTTTTATTCGCCGTTTTCGGGATCATCCGGTTCTTTTCCGGCCTCTTTGCCCGTCGCGTCGATTTGGCTCCGGCCTTTTCCGGGCTTTTTCGTGATGAGCTTTATAAACACGTCCTCGAGGCTCAGCCCCACGTTTTCAAACCCCACGATAGGCCAGCCCTTTTCCGCCATTCCGAAAAACAACGGTTTCCGAATATCCACATTCGGCTGCCCCTCGATGAGATAGGACGTGGACTCGCTGTCTTTCTGGTCCCTCAGAATTTCGGCGTACAATATCCCTTCTTTGTTGCGCATATAATCCAGCACATCCTTTGAAGGCCCGCTTATCTTCACGTTGAAACGGCGCGTGGATATGACCGACTTCGCTATATCCTCGGTTTTTTCGTCGGCTACGAGCTCGCCTTTGTTGATTATCACTATCCTGTCGCATATGGCCTGGACTTCCGGAAGTATATGGGTCGAAAGTATGACCGTGTGGGTTTTGCCCAAGGCTTTTATCAGGTTTCTGATGTCTATTATCTGTTTGGGGTCGAGGCCGATTGTGGGTTCGTCGAAAATCAGGGCTTTCGGGTTTCCGATCAGCGCCTGGGCTATGCCCACCCTCTGGCGGTAGCCTTTTGACAAATTTTTGATTATGCGCTTGTAAACGTCGGTGATTTTGACCACTTCGCACACTTCCCTGATGTGCTGGGGTTTGTTCAGCTTGCAGCGCTTTAAATCATATGCAAAGCCGAGATACTCTTTCACGGTCATGTCCAAGTAGAGCGGCGGCTGTTCGGGGAGAAAACCGATCCTTTTTTTTGCCTCCGTCGGGTTGTCCAGAATATCCATGCCTTCGATTTTCGCGTTGCCCGCAGTCGAGGAGAGATACCCGGTCAGAATATTCAGGGTGGTGGTCTTCCCCGCCCCGTTCGGGCCCAAAAAGCCCACGATTTCGCCTTGTTTGACGCTAAACGAAATATTGTTCACGGCCACATTCGAGCCGTACTTTTTTACGAGGTTTGTGATCTCTATCATAATCTTCTCTTAAAAATCCCCCTTGTTTTGATAAGCGGCAAAAACAGCACCTGCTGCCGCATTCTGATTTTAACATTTAAATATTGATATAATGTTAATAATTCTAAGGAAATTTGAATAATTTAAAATTTAAAATTTCGTCTCATGGATCGGATTATATACAATCCGCCAGTAACGCCGCTGCCCGTATGTTTCTGTTTTTTGGGAACTCTCCATCAGCGTTATCGAATCCGCCGAAAATTCTATCGGCGCGAATTTCATTTTCGCCAAGGCCGTTTTTGAATCCTCATAAAATTCCGCTTTTCTCGCCAATGTGACATGGGGATGAAACTTGTCGTTTCCCGTGAGCCTTATGCCGAATCCCGCGAGTTCCCCGGTTATGGCTTTGTTTATTTCCCCCAAAATATTTTCGGGTTCGGTTTTCACCCCCGCCCAAAGCAATTCGTCGCCCGGGCGCGCGAAAGTGCCGAGTCCCTCTATTTTGATTTTTATGGATGGAGGATTCAATTTTATCACGGTGTTTTCGGCCGCTTTTTTTAAATCCCCGATTTTTTCGGGTTTGACTTCGCCCACAAACGCCAGCGTGACATGAAAATTTTCCTTTTCCGTAAAACTGCCCCTTGGCATGCGCGCCCGCAGCCCGATCAGGTTTTTTTCCAATTCTTCCTTCACGCCGTTTTCAAATTTTATCGCATAAAACATCCGCATAATATTTATTTCCCCCCGAATTTAAAATAATTTTACAAAAACCCTTGACATCGCCCGTGTTTTTGTGGTATAATAAAAAGTGCCGCTTATGTAAGGCCCTCTAAATATTTTGTTTTGCGCAAAATTGCCTTTTAAACATAGCGAGCCTATTAACGAAAGAGAGGTGCTTTTCGTGTTCGCGGTAGTACAGATCGGCGGAAAGCAGTACAAAGTCAAAGAAGGGGACGTCGTCTTCGTCGAAAAATTGAATTTCGAAGAAGGGGAGGACGTGGAGTTCGCCGATGTCCTCGCAATTTCAGACGGCGAAAAATTCACAGCGGGAAATCCGACGGTAGCCGGCGCCTCGGTGAGCGCGAGCGTTTTAAAACACGGCAAGGACAAAAAAATCTATGTGATGACGTATAAATCGAAGAAGAACCAGAAAAAGAAAATGGGCCACAGGCAGCCGCACACCAAAATCCAGATAAAGACAATCACGGCGCAGGCATAGGTCTTTGTCAGGTTATTATACCACAGATCCGAAAATAGTTCAAGTATTTAAATTTAATTTTAATACTGCAAGGGGGGAAAAAAATGGCACATAAAAAAGGCGTGGGCTCCACTAAAAACGGCCGGGATTCGGAATCCAAACGGCTCGGCGTAAAAAAGTCCGACGGGCAGAGCGTGATCGCCGGCAATATAATAGTCCGCCAGAGGGGAACCAAAATACATCCGGGATTAAACGTCAGGCGCGGCTCGGACGATACCTTGTTCGCGGTGGCCGACGGAAAAGTCAAATTTGAGTATTTCAAAAAAGATAAAAAACAGGCGAGCGTATATCCGGCGCAGTAAAACGCGCTATAAATCGGGGCGGCGGCTTTGGCGTAAATTGCAAAGCCGCCGCCCGTTTTTTTGCGTTTTTTGGGAAAAGATTCAATTTTCGCTTATGGCGTCCATTATTTTTTCTATTTCCTTTTCCAATTTGGGCTTGTTTTTTTCCACGAACGAAACGATGTTGGTGTCCTGCGTTTCCGCCATTTCGCAGAGGATCTGCGTGAAGTTGTTGAAATTTAACAGCGTGCCCGTATCGTAGCGCAGGTTGTTGAAAATATAGTCGAGCATATCCTCGGATTCGTCGTCCCTCGCCGATTTGGTTTTCAATATGTTTTCGTAATAAACCGGAATCAGGTTTTTGTATCCTTCATATGAGAAAGCTTCCAGAAACAACCCGGTGTTTTCCGTGTCTTCGTTTGTCGAAGGGACGCAGATTATATTCAGTCCCAGCCCGTATATGTTGGGCATGTAATCTTTTTGCTCCCTGTCATATTTGGGCAGCGGGATTATTCCGAAATCGAAATCGTATTCGCGCAGCTCCACCACTCCCAGAGCCCAGCTGAACGCGAATAAAAGCCGTTCGTCCGAAAATCCGACGCCGATCCTCCTCCAGTTCACACTGTACGATTCGTTAAAAAGCCCGATCAGCACATTCTGGGTTTTCGACAGGTTATCCCCTGTGTCGATGGTTATTTGCGGCACTCCGCCGGAGTCCAATTCCAGCATTTTGATCCCGCAGCTGTTTAACAGGTTCCAGACATGATCGCGGCTGTACCCTATGCCCCACATATCGTTTTCGTCGATTTTGCCGTCCCCGTCGAGATCGCGCGTGACTTGTTTTGCCATTTCCGTGCACTTATCGAACGTCCAATCGCCGCTTTTGACCAATTCGTACGGAGACTCGAGCCCGTTTTCCCCGATTATCTTTTTATTGAAACATACCAAAGCCGCCAAACTTATTTCTCTTGTCGAAAGATTGCCGCTCACGCCGTATCTTTTTCCGCCGATTCGAAGCGCGTCCGAGCACTGTTTTCTCCACCATGAATTGCCGAAATCGATATTTTGGAGTTCGCCGAGCTCGAGCAGGTAATTTTTTGTCAGAAGGGTTGTGAAATTTATCCCTCTCATCATGGTTATATCATACATATGGTCTCCCGCCTGCACGGATTTCTGGATTTTTCTCGCGTCGTCGCCGGGTTCATAGCTTCCCGGGATTTGCGAGATTTGGCAGTTGTACTTCTCCTCGATTTTTATTTTCCTGTTATAGGCGGCGTCGTTCAACGGTTCTCCGATGTATTCCTCCGGGCAGACGTCGGGCACTTCAAACGACGGGTTGTCCCACCAGCCGGAAGCGTATATGACAATTTCTTTGCCGTTCATGTCGGCCGCCGGAATTTCGGGTTCGGATTCGCTTTCCTCCTCCCCGCCCTGCGCGTCTTCTTTTGCCTCTTCCCGGGTATTTTCACCGGGGTCCTTTTTTTCACTTGAACAGGATAAAAAAACAAAGGCGGAAAATATCAGCGCCAATATGAGGAGCGCCGGCGTTAAAACGCGTATTTTCACGGGTTTTCACCTCTCTCTTTAATATTACGCCATTACGCCATGGTAAATCTGATGCGCTTGTCGGGGTTCATCATCCGCGTCAAGATCGCCGCTACCTCGCTGCGCCTGATGTTCGACTCCGGATTGCACTCATGGGCAGCCGAATCAACACCCTGCACGATCCCTGCGCGGTACAGCTTGTATATAGCTCCTGCCTGCTCATGCGTCATCGGCACGTCGGGTATCGATCCGTCCGGCACCGTGTTGATTGCCGCCAGCGCCTCATCGGGCAATGCGCTCGCGAATATTTCCATGTAGCCCGCTCTCGTGGCGTTTTTGTTCCATTCGTAATCCTTGGCGATGATATTGTTTGCTTTCGCGTAGCTCACGTATGTGCTGTGCCATTCCGCCCCCGCCCCGGGTTCCAGCGTGACTTTGCCTGTGGTGTAGAGCTGGTGCATGCAGGCGGCGAGCTTCACCGCCTCGGCGTATGTGAGGTAGTCATTTGGCGCAAACGAATTATCGGATTTGCCGTTGATGAGGCCGGACTCATAAGCGGTCTTCACGTCTTCATAGTACCACTCGTTCTCGGACACGTCCCCAAACGGGAACGGCCGCGGAGGCGTTATGCTTGTGCCGGTGACCACTTTGACGGGAATGTTTCTGTCTGTCGTCGTGTCGTCGCCCAGCTGTCCGTAATCGTTACGCCCCCACGTCCGGAGGCTGCCGTCTTGCGCTATCGCTACCGTGTGCCAGTAGCCCGCCGAAACCTGCGCGAATTTCGTTTCGGAGACTATTTGCTTCGGCTCGTTTTTGTTTTCATTCATGCCGTCGCCCAATTGCCCGAATGCGTTATCCCCCCACGTCCAAAGATTGCCCTCGCGGTCTATTGCTACCGTGTGCCAATAACCCGCAGAAACCTGCGCGAATTTCGCTTCGGAGACTATTTGCTTCGGTTCGTTTTTGTTTTCATTCGTGCCGTCGCCCAGCTGCCCGAACTCATTGTGTCCCCACGCCCATAGGTTGCCGTCGTCCGCTATCGCCGCCGTGTGACCGTAGTTCACCGAAACCTGCGCGAATTTCGCTTCGGAGACTATTTGCTTCGGTTCGTTTTTGTGTGTATTCGTGCCGTCGCCCAATTGCCCGAACTCATTGTGTCCCCACGCCCATAGGTTGCCGTCGTCCGCTATCGCCGCCGTGTGACGAATGCCCGCTGCAACCTGCGAGAATTTCGTTCCGGCTTTTATTTTTGTCGGTTCATTTTTGTGTGTATTCGTGCCGTCGCCCAGCTGCCCGTAATCATTGTGTCCCCACGCCCATAGGCTGCCGTCGTTCGCTATCGCCATCGTGTAACCGTTGCCCGTTGCAACCTGCGCAAATTTCGTTCCGGCTTTTATTTTTGTCGGTTCGGTTTTGTCTTCATTCGTGCCGTCGCCCAGCTGCCCGAGCTCGTTATTGCCCCACGCCCAGAGGCTGCCATTTTTATCTATCGCCATCGTGTGAGCGTAACCCGCGCTGACTTGGACGTACGTTTCATCGCCTGTCGAAGACACACTCACCGTGAGCTTGAAATCCAGCGTTTGAGGCTCCCCGCCGTCGAATTCGAATGTAATAGTGTGAATTTTCGGATCGAGTTCTTCGAGATACCCCACCGTCAGCGTCACTTTGTCGCCGTCGATTTTGTAATCCTTGTCTTTTACAAGCAGAACGCCGCCGTTTTTGATAGTTTGCAAAGTACATCCGTCCGGCTTCATCGTTACGGCGATATCTTTGCCGCTGCCTTTTTCGAACTTCGCCTCTGTCGGTTCGATGGCGGGGTTCGCGCCCTTCTCTTTGGAAAAGAGCACTTTGACGGGAATGTTTCTGTCTGTTATCGTTCCGTCGCCGATTCGTCCGTATTCATTCTTTCCCCACACCCAGAGATTGCCCTCGGTGTCGATTGCCATCGTGTGGTATTCGCCCGCGCTGACTTGGGTGAATTTCGTTCCGGTTTTTATCTGTACCGGCGCGGTTTTTTGTGTATTCGTACCGTCGCCCAGCTGCCCGCAGTAGTTTTCCCCCCATACCCAGAGGTTGCCTTCGCTGTCGAGCGCCGCCGTGTGATAGCCGCCCGCCGATACTTTTTTGAATGTCGTCCTGCTTTTTATCTGTACCGGTTTGTTTTTGTCTATTGTCGTGCCGTCGCCCAGCTGCCCGAATACGTTATACCCCCACGCCCACAGGCTTCCGTCTTCCGCTATCGCCGCCATATGATAGCCGCCCCCCGAAACCTGCAAAAATTTCGTTCCGTAGTCTATTTTTACCGGTGCGCTTTTGTCTTCATTCGTTCCGTCGCCCAGCTGCCCGTGCTCGTTGCACCCCCATATCCAGAAACTGCCGTCTTCCGCAATTGCCATAGTGTTCAAGCCGCCCGCCAAAACCCGGGCGAATTTCGTCCCTGCTTTTATTTCTGTCGGCTCGTTTCTCCTTGTTGTCGTGCCGTCGCCGATCTGCCCGCGACTGTTCCAGCCCCACGCCCAAATGCTGCCGTCTTCCGCAAGCGCCACCGTGTGAGCGTAACCCGTCGAAATTTGGGTGAATTTTGTCCCGGGTTTTCCCGATATTGTTATTTGTTTCGGCTCGCTTCTGTCTCTTGTCGTTCCGTCGCCCAGTTGCCCGTCGACGTTACTCCCCCATGTCCAAAGGTTGCCGTCTTCCGCGATTGCCACCGTGTGCCAGCCGCCCGCCGAGACCTGCGCGAATTTCGTTTTGGATGCTATTTGCGTCGGTTTGCTTCTGTGTGTATTCGTGCCGTCACCCAGCTGCCCATACTCATTATATCCCCAAGACCAGAGCCTTCCCTCGCCGTCGAATGCCATCGAATGACCGACGCCCGCGCTGATTTGGGGATATGTGCCGTCGTCTGCCGGAAGCGGGGCATTTTTGACAGTCAAATCCAGTATCGCCGCGTCCCCGCCGCTGAACTCGAATATGACCATGTAATCTCGCGCCTCAAGCGTTTTGAGATATTCTTTTTTAAGCGTCACATTGCCGTTTGCGTCGATTGAGAAATCCGTGTTTGCCTTAAGCGTATAATTTTCGTTTTTTATGTTTTTCAGGATATACACGTTCGACTTGACCGCGATTGACGTATCCTTTTCCTGACTTTTGTCGAAAACCGCCGATGTCGGGTCGATTTTGGCGTTTATTTTGACGGGCACATTTCTGTCTGTCTTCGTACCGTCCCCGAGCTCCCCGGTATAATTCATTCCCCACGCCCAAATGCTGCCGTCGTTATCGACCGCCATCGTGTGAGCATTTCCCGCCGCAACCCGCGCGAACTTAGTCCCGGGCTTCACCTGCTGCGGCTCTTCGCCGCGAGCATTGTATGTCGTCGTGCCGTTGCCGATTTCCCCGTGGACATTCTTTCCCCATCCCCAGAGATTGCCCTCTCGGTCGAGCGCCATCGTAAAACTGCCGCCCGCCGAAACCTGCGCGAACTTCGTTTCGCTCATTATCGGCTTTGGAAACATTACTATTTCCGTTTCCCCGCCGTCGCCGATTTGGCCGAAATTGTTTCGCCCCCACGTCCAGAGGTTTCCGTCGATATCTATTGCCGCCGTGTGGTCGGTGCCCGCAGAAACCTGCGCGAATTTTATATCGGGCATTATCCGTTTGGGCTCACTTGTATTCTCTGTCATGTCATCGCCGAGTTGCCCATACTCGCTGTTTCCCCACGCCCAGAGGTTTCCGTCGATATCGATCGCCATCGTAAAACCGCCGCCCGCCGCAACCTGCGCGAACTTTATATCGGGCATTATTTTTGCCGGCGTGGTTTTGTTTTCACTCGTACGGTCGCCCAGCTCCCCGAAATCGTTTTGCCCCCACGTCCAGAGGCTGCCCTCTACATCAATTGCCGCCGTATGACTCCATCCCGCCGAAATCTGCGCGAATTTCTTTTCGGTGTTTATTTTTTTCGGCGCGTTTTTGCTTTCTGTCGTGCCGTCGCCCAGCTCTCCGTAATAGTTCGCTCCCCAAGTCCAGATGTTGCCGTCGGCATCAATCGCCGCCGTGTACCTGAAGCCCGCCGAAACTTGCGCGAATTTCGTTCCGGCGGCTATCTTTACCGGTTCGGCTTTGTCTGTTGCCGTACCGTCGCCCAGCTGCCCGTTTTCGTTGAACCCCCACGTCCAAAGGGTACCGTCCTCTGATATCGCCGCCGTGTGAGCATAGCCCCCGCTGAATTGGGGATATGCTTCGTTGCCCGCGTTTGCCGGAAACTGGACGAATGTGAACAGTCCAAACACCAGCGCGACGGTGAGTGCTGCGGATAACGCTTTTTTACCTTTTGTATTCATAATACAATTTTCCTCCTCGTTTATGTTTTTTGACTGTGCCGGTTCCGTACACTCAACAGGATAACACATTCAACTTAAAATTGCAAGTGGTTTAACCTCATTTTGAGGTTTAACCACTTTTTTTGCTTGCTTTACAACTTTTCTTCTAATCCAACTAAAAGTTGATTGACTTTCGGGTGTTTTCGGGTTATAATAAAATCAAAAACAATAAAAAATGAAAGAAGGAAAATATCATGTACGATTTGAAAGGTTTCGGAAAAAGGATAGAAGAACTGCGAAAAAACAAGGCGATGACTCAGGAAAACTTGGCCGAACGGCTCGGGGTCACGGGCCAGGCGGTTTCCAAATGGGAAAAGGGAATGTGTTATCCCGATATCGAATTGATCCCGACCATATGCGCGATATTTGAAATAGGCCTGGACGATATTTTCGGAAAGGTAAAAAAAGATATGAAAAACATAGAATTCGCGCAGGTATACAAAGGGGCGGATTTTGTGTTTTCATTTGCAGACGTGGCGTGCTATTCCGACAAAGAAGTCGAAAAAACCGAAGGTTCGGCAGTGACGTTCGCCGACGGCAGTTCCGCCGAACTCTCCAGCCGCCGGATAGTAAATAAAGGGCCGGGGAAAATATTTTTAAAAACCTCAAATGAGAGCTCCGCCGCAAAAGATTTTCCGAGTATCGCGAAAAAACCGACCGAAACCAAACTCGCTCTCGAATATGACAAAGTGAAAAATCTCAAATGCGCGATTCCGCACGGCAACTGCGAAATTTCAAAATCCGACGGGGACAAAACAACAATACACGCCGAAGGATATCCCGAATTCATCGATTTGCTGGAATTTGAATATATCGAAGAAACACAGGCGCTGAGCGTAAAATACGACCGGCAGAAACGGGATAAACTGAACAACGAAATGAACAAATGGGACAGCTCCAAAAATACCGTAAAGATACAAATCGCCCTCGGAGAAAAGCAACTCGAAAATCTCGGACTGAGCGTCGACGGATCGGGCGGTATAAAGGCGGGCGTGCCGTCAGACAGAGGCGAATTTGCGATAAACGGCTCGGGAAATATCGACGCCCCGGTATGTTTCAAAAACTTAAGGGCGTCGATAAACGGTTCCGGAAATATCGCGTTTGCCGATGCCGATGAATTTCAAGGGTCGATAAACGGTTCCGGCGATATGGATTTTAAAAACACAAAAAGCTGCGGAATTGCGATAAACGGTTCCGGCGACATCAAACTCAACGAAGCCATAAACTGCGCGGCCTCCATCAACGGCTCGGGTGATATAACCGGGAAAAGCGCCGGAATTTTAGCCGCCAAAATAAACGGCTCGGGGGATATCAAATTCCATGAATGCGGGTATATAAACATGGAAATCCACGGTTCGGGGGATTTCGAAGCGGATAAAATCACAGATACGGCCAAAATCGCAATTCACGGTTCCGGCGATGTAAATCTGAAAAGCGGCGAGATCAAAATGTTGGACGTATACTTGGACAACGGAAAAATCAACGCGAAAGACATCGTCACCGACACGGCGAAAATAGAAATCCCGAACAACGGAAGAGTCGAAATCGGCCGGGTAAAAGTCGAATCCATCGAAAAATGCGGAGACCGCGCCGAAGTCGTCATACACAAACGGGGATAATAAGTCTTACGCCATGGTAAACTCAACGCGCTTTTCGTGGTTTATCATGCGCGTCAGGATCATATCTGAGTCGGCGTGGTTTTATCTTCGTCTGTGCCGTCACCCAGCTGCCCGGACTCGTTATTTCCCCACGCCCAGAGATTGCCGTCGCTGTCTATTGCCATCGTGTGATCGCCGCCCGCCGATACCTGCACGAATTTCGTCCCGGAGGCTATTTTTGTCGGCGCGTTTTTGTCTTCGTTTGTGCCGTCGCCTATCTGCCCGATGTCGTTACTCCCCCACGCCCAGAGGTTGCCCTCGCTGTCTATTGCCATCGTGTGAATACCGCCCGCGGAAATCTGCGCGAACTTTGTTTTGGAGACTATTTTTGTCGGCGCGTCTTTGTCTTCGTTCGTGCCGTCGCCCAGCTGCCCGAACTCGTTGAAGCCCCACGCCCAAATGCTGCCGCCGCTGTCGATTGCCAGCGTGTGAACGCCGCCCGCCGATACCTGCGCGAATTTCGTCCCGGAGGCTATCGGCATCGGCTCGTCTTTGTCTTCCGTCGTGCCATCGCCCACCTGCCCGTAATTGTTCGCGCCCCACGTCCAGAGGTTGCCATCGCTGTCTATTGCCGCCGTGTGAACGCCGCCCGCAGATACCTGTGTGAATTTGCCGACCTTTATCTGCACCGGCTCGTTTCTGTCTTCATTCGTGCCGTCGCCTATCTGCCCGAATTGGTTCTGTCCCCACGCCCAGAGGTTGCCATCGCTGTCTATTGCCGCCGTGTGAACGCCGCCCGCAGATACCTGCGCGAACTTCGTCCCGGAGGTTATTTTTGTCGGCTCGTCTTTGTCTTCCGTCGTGCCGTCGCCTACCTGCCCGAACTCGTTCCAGCCCCACGCCCAGAGATTGCCATCGCTGTCTATTGCCGCCGTGTGACTGTCGCCCGCAGATACCTGCGCGAATTTCGTCCCGGATGTTATTTGCTCCGGCTCGGTTCTGTCTTCCGAATTGTTGCGCCCCCACGCCCAGAGGTTACCCTCGTTGTCGAGGGCCACCGTGTGGGAATACCCCGCCGTGATGATTGCATATTCATAATCCTCCTCCGTCGGCTCCGTCGGTTCGATGGCGGGCTCTTCCTCTTCTTCCTCCTCCGGTTCCGGCGATTCCGCCTGCATGGTAAATTTGACGCGCTTTTCCGGGTTCATCATCCGCGTCAGGATCGCCGCCACTTCGCTGCGCCTGATGTTCGAGTTGGGGTTGCACTCATGGGTCGCCGGGTCAACGCCCTGCAAAATGCCCGCCCGGTACAGCTTGTATATCGCCCCCGCCTGCGCGTGCGCCATCGGCACGTCCGGTATCGTCCCGTCATCCACCGTGTTGATCGCCGCCAGCGCTTCGCTCGGCAATGCGTTCGCGAATATCTCCATATAGCCGGCCCTCGTCGCCGGCTTGCTCCAGTCGTAATCCTTGGCGATGATGTTGTTGGATTTCGCGTAGGCCACATATGTGGTGTGCCATTCCGCACCCGCCCCGGGCAGCAGCGTTACCTTGCCTGTGGTGTACAACTGGTGCATGCACGCGGCGAGCTTCACTGCTTCGGCGTATGTGAGGTTGTCATTTGGGGCAAACGATTTATCGGATTTGCCGTTGATGAGCCCCGATTCGTAGGCTGTCTTCACGTCCTCGTAGTACCACTCGCTTTCGGGCACGTCCCCAAACGGGAACGACGATTCCGTCGGTTCTGGTGGTGTACTTTTGAAGATGAGCACTTTGACGGGCACGTTTCTGTCTATTTTCGTGCCGTCTCCTAATTGTCCATATTTGTTCCATCCCCACGCCCAGAGGCTGCCGTCGCTATCGATTGATATCGTGTGTTGGCCGCCCGCCGAAACCTGCGTGAATTTCGTTCCGGTTTTTATTTGCACCGGTTCGGGTCTTTTTTCTGTCGTTTCATCGCCCAGCTGCCCACACCCGTTCCACCCCCACGCCCAGAGGTTACCCTCGCTGTCGAGAGCCATCATGTGTTCACTACCCGCTGAAACCTTCGCGAACTTCGTTCCGGCTTTCATTTGTTCCGGCGCAGTTTTTTTTGTCGTCGTGCCGTCGCCTCGCTCCCCACCGCCCCAGAAGATTCCCCACGCCCAAAGATTGCCTGCGCTATCTATCGCTATCGTGTAAGCGTTGCCCGCCGCAACCTGCGCGAATTTCGTTCCGGATTTTATTTGCACCGGCTCGGTTTTTTTTCCACCCGAAAAATCGCCCGGTTGCTCACCCATATCGTCGTCTAATAGTCCATTTAATTGTCCATTATAATTCGCTCCCCACGCCCAGAGGTTTCCGTCGTCCGCGATTGCCATCGTGTGATCAATACCCACCGAAACCTGCGTGAATTTCGTTTTGGAGGCTATTTGCACCGGCGCGGTTTTGTCTATTTCCGTACCATCTCCCAGTTGCCCGTGAAGGTTATACCCCCACGCCCAGAGGTTACCGACGCTGTCGACTGCTATCGTGTGATTACTGCCCGCTGAAACTTGCGAGAATTTCGTTTTGGAGGCTATTTGCACCGGCGCGATTTTGTTTTCTTTCGTGCCGTCGCCCAGCTGTCCGTATTCATTAATCCCCCACGCCCAGAGATTGCCGTCGCTGTCGATCGCCATCGTATAACCGTCGCCCGCCGAAACCTGAGCGAATTTCGTTCCGGCTTTTATTTGCACCGGCTCGTCTTTGTCATTTTTCGTGCCGTCGCCCAATTGCCCGTATTCATTAATCCCCCACGCCCAGAGACTGCCGTCTCCGTCTATTGCCATCGTGTGAGCGTAGCCCGCGCTGACTTGGACGTACGCTTCATCGCCTGTCGAAGACACACTCACTGTGAGCTTAAAATCCACCGTCGGAGGTGCCCCGCCGTCGAACTCGAATGTGATCGTGTGAGTTTTAGGATCGAGCCCTTCGAGATACTCCGCCGTCAGCGTCACCTTGTCGCCGTTGATTTTGTAATCTTTGTTTTTTTCAAGCAGAATGCCGCCGTTTTTGATAGTTTGTAGAGTACACCCGTCCGGCTTCATCGTTACGTCGATATCTTTGCCGCTGCCTTTTTCGAATTTCGCCTCCGTCGGTTCGATGGCGGGCTTCGCGCTCTTTTCTTTGAAAATGAGCACCTTGACGGGCACGTTTCTGTCTATTTTCGTGCCGTCCCCGAGCTGCCAATCAAAATTCATTCCCCACGCCCAGAGGGTGCCGTCGTCCGCTATCGCCATCGTGTGAGTATTGCCTGCCGATACCTGCTTGAACTTCGTCCCGGGCTTTACTCGCTGCGGTTCTTCGCCGTGAGCATTATATGTAGTCGTACCGTTGCCGATTTCCCCGTGGACGTTCTTCCCCCATCCCCAAAGATTGCCCTCGACGTCGATTGCCATCGTAAAACTTCCTCCCGCCGAAACTTGGGTGAACTTCATTTCGAGCATTATCTGCCTTGGAAATATTACCATTTCCGTACCACTGCCGTCGCCGATCTCCCCGAACTCGTTGCACCCCCACGCCCAGAGGTTGCCCTCGCTGTCGATTGCCGTCGTGTGATTGGTGCCCGCTGAAACTTGCACGAACTTTATATCGGGCATTATCTGCTTCGGCTCAATTATATCTTCTGTCGTGCCGTCGCCGACCTGCCCGCGGCTGTTCCAGCCCCACGCCCAGAGGCTGCCGTTTTCCGCGATTGCTACTGTGTGCCCGCCGCCCGCCGCAACCTGCGCGAATTTCGTTCCGGCTTTTATCTGCACCGGCTCGGTTTTGTTTTCTGTCGTGCCGTCGCCCAGCTGCCCGACGCCATTATACCCCCACGCCCAGAGGCTGCCGTTTTCTGCTATCGCCAGCGTATAACCACCACCCGTCGCAACCTGTTTGAACTTCGTTTTAGTGTTTATTTTTTTCGGTTCGGTTTTGCCTGCCGTCGTGCCGTCGCCCAGCTGCCCGTAATTGTTGTCCCCCCACGCCCAGAGGCTGCCATCGCTGTCGAGTGCCACCCTGTGATGATAGCGCGCCGAAACCTGCGCGAATTTCGTTCCGGAGGTTATTTGCGTCGGTGCGGTTCTGCGTGTATTCGTACCGTTGCCCAATTGCCCGTAGTCGTTTTGCCCCCACGCCCAGAGATTGCCGTCGCTGTCGAGTGCCACTGTTTGACTCCATCCCGCGCTGATTGTGATATATTCGTCGTCGACTGTCGAAGGCAGTCTCACCGCGAGAATGAAATCCACCATCGTGGGTACCCCGCCGTCGAACTCGAATGTGATCGTGTGAATTTTTACTGCGAGCCCTTCGAGATATGCCGCCGTCAGCGTCACCTTATCACCGGCGATTTTGTAATCCTTGTCTTTTACAAGCGGAGTGCCGCCGTTTTTGATGGTTTTCAGTTTATACCCGCCCAAATTCATCGTTATGGAGATATCTTTGCCGCTGCCTTTCTCAAACCTCGCCACCGTCGGTTCGATGGCGGGCTTCTCTTTGAAAGTGAGCACTTTGACGGGAGTGTTCTTGTCATTTGTCGTACCATCGCCCAATTGCCCGTTATAGTTCCACCCCCACGTCCAGATACTATCCTCGCTGTCTGTCGCCACCGTGTGACTGTCGCCCGCCGAAACCTGCGCGAATTTCGTTCCGGCTTTTATTTGCACCGGCTCGGCTTTGTTTTCTGTTGTGCCGTCGCCCAGCGCTCCGTGTGTATTCCACCCCCACGTCCAGAGGCCGCCGTAGATATCAATCGCCAGCGTTTGTTCATCGCCCGCCGAAACCTGCGCGAATTTCGTTCCGGCTTTTATTTGCACCGGCTCGGTTTTGTCATCTGTTGTGCCGTCGCCCAACGTCCCGTTCATGTTCCACCCCCACGTCCAGAGGTTGCCATCGCTGTCTATCGCCACCGTGTGAGCACCGCCCGCCGAAACCTGCGCGAATTTCGTTCCGGCTTTTATCTGCACCGGCTCGGTTTTGTCATTTGTCTTGCGGTCCCCCAACTGCCCGGTAGAATTCTGCCCCCACGCCCAGAGGCTGCCGTCGTCCGCTATCGCCAGCGTGTGAAAGTGACCCGCCGAAACCTGCGCGAATTTCGTTCCCGCTTTTATCTGCTTCGGCTCGTTTCTGTCTTCATTCGTGCCGTCGCCCAGCTGCCCGAATATGTTCCACCCCCACGCCCAGAGGCCGCCGTCGTCCGCTATCGCCATCGTGTGACCGTGGCCCGCCGAAACCTGCGCGAATTTCGTTCCCGCTTTTATCTGCTTCGGCTCGTTTCTGTCATCTGTCGTGCCGTCGCCCAACTGCCCAAACTCGTTACTCCCCCAAGCCCAGAGGCTGCCACCGATATCTATCGCCATAGTGTGATGGCCGCCCGACGAAACCTGGACAAATTTCGCTCCGGCTTTTACTA
>WQXD01000040.1 GCA_009785015.1 Oscillospiraceae bacterium
AATAAAAGGCTGGGACGGGCGGAACATGGAAAATATTCTCGTGCAAAACTGCGTAGTCTGGTGCGATTGGGGGCAGGCCCTTGAAATCGGCGCGGAAACCTGCGCGGACGAATACAAAAATATCATATTTGAGGACTGCGATATAATTCACGCGTCGGGCTCCTGTATGGATATCCAAAACGGGGACAGGGCGCATGTGCACGACCTGACGTTCAGAAATATCAGGTGCGAATTTTCCAAATATCACCTTCCCGGCGTTTATCAGCACGATATGTCCGCGCCTTACAGCGGCGCCCGGGGCGAATCCCAGCCCGCGCTTTTTCTTGCGCGCAGTTACTGCGGCGTATGGTCGGACAACAATCTTCTCGGCAGGATAAGCGATATAACGCTGAAAGATATCTATGTTTTGGCAGATGAGGGAATCCCTATGCCGAGGAGCTATATCGAAGGCGCGCAGGAAAAATACAACACAACGGAGCATAACACGGTCAATGTAAAATTTGACGGGATCTACTACAACGGAAAACGGCTGACGACGCTGGAAGAAGCCAATGTTCATATAGCCGAAACAACCGAAAATATAAAAATTATATGAGGAGTAGCATATGGGAGAAAACAAAGCGGATTCGGCGTATTATTTGGGAAACGGCGGGACAAAAATCTTGATTCTGGGCAATTCGATCACCCTGCACGGACCAAAAGCCGAAATCGGCTGGAATAAATGCTGCGGAATGGCGGCATCCGATCCGGAAAACGACTATGTTCACCTGTTATATAAAAAAATCGCGGAAGCGGGTTATAAAGCGAATTTTTTGGTGTCGCAGGCGGCGGTTTGGGAACGCGGATTTTGGAAAAAAGAAACTTTGTCCGATTTTGATTATGCGCGGGATTACCGGCCGGATATCATAATTTTCAGGTTGGGGGAAAATATCCTGCCCGAAAACTGCGGCGTATATAATCTGGCCGCGGCGATTTCGGATTTTATAGGGTATTTATCGAATTTATCAGGCTGCGGCAAAACCAAAACTCTTTTGACCACTTGTTTCTGGAAACATGAGAAAGCAGACAAATCTATACGCGAATATGCGGCGTGTACGGCATGCCCCGTCGTCGAATTGGGGGATTTGGGCAGTGACGACAGCATGAAAGCCTTAGGATTGTACGAGCACGGCGTCGTTGCGGGTCACCCGGGCGATAAAGGCATGGAAATGATATCCGAACGCATATGGAAAGGGTTGGAAAATTTTATATAATTTTATACACAAGGAAGGATTTCATGAAAATCAAAAATTTAATTTCGCTGATTTTGGTTTTAACTATGGCGGCCGGCTTATGCGCGGGCTGCGGCGGCGATTCACCGTCTTCTGAAAACGCCGGAAAAACAACCGATTCGGCCGACGCGGAAACGCCGGAAGAAACGCCGGAGGGCATTGCGGATAAAACGGTATATTCGGCCTCTTATCTCCCCGATGCAAATTACGGCGGGTATGAGTTCCGGATGGTTTCGGTCACCGGCTACGAAAATCCGATTTTGTTCGCGAACGTCGAGGAAGAAACCGGGGACACAGTCGCCGACGCCATATACAAAAGAAACAGGATAATCGAAGAACGATACGGTATACAATTCAAACAAACCGGCGTCGCCGCCTGGGATAATTTGACGCCGATATTCCAAAAAAGCACGAAAGCCGACACCGACGATTTTGACTTATGCATGATGATTTCGCGCGACGCATGGGCGATGGCCCTCACCGGCGCCGTCGTTCCGGTGAATAAACTGCAATACCTCGATATCACTCAGCCGTGGTACGCACACGACGTTAACAGCCACATAACCATCAACAACAAACTCTACTTCGCCTACAGCGACGAATGCCTGCATATGTTCGCCTCCGCTCTGTGCATTATGTTCAACAAAAAACTTGTCGAAGACTTTGCCCTTGACAATATGTACAGGCTTGTCAACGACGGCAAATGGACGATTGACAAATTTTTTGAGCTTTCCAAAACTGTTGTCGCGGACCTCGACGGCGACGGTGCAATGACTGCAACCGACAGATACGGGATATTGTCGCAAATCGATATGTTCTATCCCTGCTTTTGGGTGTCGGGCGGCATAAAAACAGTGAGCAAGGACGGCGACGATTTGCTTGTATTCACGGGCGACAGTGAAAAACTTTACAATATACTCGAAAAAGTTTATCAGAATGTGTTTGGCGGCGATAAAATATATTTTGACTCGTTCATAGACCACGCGTGGGCGGACGAATCAAGAGCTTTCACCCGAAAACAGTTTGAAGATAATTTGGGATTGTTTTTGGTGGCGCCGGTCGACAACGTCCCCGCCTTGCGCGCAATGGAAACGGACTTCGGGATAATACCTTTCCCCAAATATGACGAAGCGCAGGAAAAATACTATTCAAGGGTCGTGGACGGCTGGATATACTGCGTGCCGAGTTACGCGCCGAATCTCCAGCGCACGAGCGTGATAATGGAAGCTCTCGCGGTGGAATCCAAGAATATCACGGTGCCGGCGTATATGGACACCGCATTGCGCACAAAATACGCGCGTGACGACGATTCGCAGGATATGCTCGATCTGATCCATGCAAACCGGACGATGGATTTGGGAGACACGTTCTATATGGACCCGGTGAGAAATATTTATATAGATGTGTTTCGCGCCAAGAAAGACAATTTCGCCTCCGCCGTCGAGAAAAAAACAACTTCCGTTGATAAGCAGCTTCAAAAAGCAAACGACGCTGCGTTATCTCTCGATTAAAATTGATAAAATTGAGAAGATCGAGCCGTTGCGTTAAAATATTCGCCCCTAAGTCTGTTTTTTCAGATTTAGGGGTTTTTTTGTCAAAATTTTCACCCTTTTGGGTGTAGCAGAAAAAAAACAAAAAAAATAAAATATAGATAACGGTTAAATTATTGCGGCGAAGGAGAAAAACGAACATGAACAATGAACATGAACATGAAAAAGGGCATATCAAAAAACTGCCGTCTGTTGCCGGAGTCGTTATTTGTCTGCTGTTAATTCCCATGTTGATTATCAATCTGACGATTGTCATTAAATCCTATCTCAATCCCGACAAAGTGCCGGATTTTTTCGGACTGAAGCCCTTTGTCGTGCTTTCCGGTTCCATGGAACCCGCAATTCTCGCGGGAGATCTTGTATTCATCAAAACGGTTGACCCGCTGACCTTGAAAACGGGCGACATCATTTCTTTTAAAGAAGGAAATAATATCGTCACGCACAGAATTGTCGAATTGACCGAAAAAGGGGGCGAGCCCGCTTTTTTGACACGGGGCGACGCGAATAACACAAGTGACCGAACCCCGGTAACCTATAGTCAGCTCGAAGGCATTTACCTTTTCCGCATCGGCATGCTGGGAACTTTGGCAATATTTATACAGACGCCGATGGGAATGTTGATTTTTGCGTGTATTCCTCTGATCGGTTTTGTTTTGTATGATATTCTCCGCCGCAGCTTTGACGGCAAAACGGAAAACGAAAGCAATATGGATTAGGATTAGTATTGCCGGCGGCTTCGCCACAGGCCTGCCGTTGATATAAAAATAAAAACAAAAGGAGAGAAGTAATGAAAACAACCAAAAAGAAGCGAAATTTTTACATCCTGCTGAGCATCGTACTGATGTTCACGCTCGTCTCCGCTTGTTTGATGGGCGGCACCCTGGCAAAATATGTCACAAGCGGCGCCGGCGGTGATACCGCCAGAGTCGCAAAATGGGGCGTGGAGGTTTCCGCCCTTGAAACAGGTGCAAACGGTCTGTTCAAAACGGAATACGCCGCATATGAAAATGGCGCGTCCAGCGGAGCTCTTTCTGTCAAAACATCGCCGGGGGAGAATGTCGTGGCGCCGGGCACCGGCGAAAAAGGCGTGAGCGGGTTCTCCGTTTCGGGAATGCCGGAAGTCGCTTGCAGGCTTACTGTCGACGCATCCGCTTCGTCGATCAGCGGATGGGATTATGATCCCGGCGGCGTCGTCAAGTATGAACCTGTTTTATGGACGC
This sequence comes from Oscillospiraceae bacterium, assembly GCA_009785015.1. The sequence continues at coordinate 4,042 of WQXD01000040.1, forward strand.
TGACAGGCCCCTTGGGCAGCGAAATTGTCAAAAACGGAACATTTGCGGATTTGAAGGCTGCGCTCGACGAAATTACTTTCGATTTTGAGCCGCTTGACGATTTGGCAGCAAAGTTCGGATCCTATACCATTGACTGGTCCTGGCCGTTTGCAGGTGACGATGCGGGTGATACATACTACGGAAATAAGGCGTCTGCCCCGACAATTTTCCTGTCATATGTCGTCACGATAACCCAAATCGACTAAAAGCATTGTTTAAAATCTCCCCTTTGTGGCGGGGGAGGCAAAAAGAGGACATTTGAATCGAAAAGGGGAAAAGATATGAAGCGTAACAGCCAAAACGCGAAATATATAAAACTTCCCGATATGGCATGGCTTGCCCTTGCGCTGATTGTCTTTTCGGTAAGCGCGGCGTTCGCACTCAAAGCCATTCCGCGGTCATGGGCGGCGGTTGAGATTATGGAAGTATATCAGCAAAAAGACGGAAAGATATTCGGACTTGAAGCAAGCCTTGATATTTTTGACAATCCCAAATTGAATGGCCAAAAGCTTATCGAGCCGTCAAGTGAGGGATTCTATGTTTTCGCAGTCCGCAACAACGCGGACGGCGCGCCCCTGCCCTATACGCTTGAAATTGAAGCGGACAATCCGGGCAATATCCCCGTAGCGGTCAGCATTGAAAAAAACGGCGCCTATATTTTCGGGGGTGACGGCATCGACAACATGCAGCCCCTGACCGAACTGCATATAAAGGAAACACTTCTCGCAGGCAAAAAAATCGACCTGTACACACTACACTGGGAATGGAAAACCCAGAGCGATGAAATCGACACGATAATCGGAAATGACGGCACCCAGCTTTACGCGTTAAAAATCAAGGCGACGGGTAACGTAAAAGAAGGAAATGCCGGATCATACGATTATGATATTCCGTTTGAGCCCGGTACCGACCCCGAATCAGAACCCGAGCCCGAGCCCAAATTTGAGCTTGAGCTTGATACAGGTAATCATTTCGCCTATTTCATAGGATATGAAGACGGTACGGTACGGCCCGACAACAATATTACCCGGACAGAAGCCGTTACGATATTCTTCCGCCTCCTGACTTTGGAAAGCCGTGCGGGTATTTGGAGCGTGACAAACACATTCTCGGATGTTTCGGCGGAAAGCTGGTACAACAATGCGGTTTCTTCATTGACAAACGGGGGCATTATAAACGGATACCCGGACGGCACTTTCCGTCCGAACGACATAATCACCCGCGCTGAATTTGCGGCGATTGCGGCCAGATTCTCCGCAAAAACCGAATTTGCGGAAAGTCCCCCTGTTTTTACGGATGTAGAGGGACATTGGGCGGAAGGATATATCGGAATCGCCGGAGCGCTCGGATATATAAACGGCTATCCTGACGGCACGTTCCGACCGGATATGCCCATTACAAGGGCGGAAGTCGCCGTTCTTTTGAATAATGTGCTGGAGCGCCGCGTGGAATCAATCGAAGATTTGCACGCGGACATGAAGGTTTGGAGTGACAATCCGGAAGATAAATGGTATTATTTCGCGATACAGGAAGCGACCAATTCGCATTATTATGGGCGGAATCCGGGCAAAAAGAACGAGATTTGGATCGAACTCAGGGACAATCCGAATTGGGTCGTGATAGAAAAACAAGGCGCGAATCCGGAAGGTTTTGTTTATTGACATGAAAACACGAATTTTGAGATTTGGAGGTGGCGCGAATATGAAAATGTTCCGAAGTTTGTTTTTTAAAATACAGCGGCGCGAAAGAAAACCGCTTTTTCCGGTCATCGGATATTTGGTATATTTTCTTATCGTCACCACTATTGTGACCGGCGTTTCTTTTTCCAAGTATTCCGTGAATTCCCCGGCGGGCGACACTGCGAGAGTGGCTGAGTTTGACGTTGTCATTACTCCTTTGGGGTGGAGCAATGACAATATATCTTCCCATGCAAGCGGCAAAAACAAAGTCTACACGCTTACGGCGGCGAATAACGGCGAAGTAGCGGTGCGCGCGCGGCTGGTAATCGATTCCAGCACGGTGTCAAACAGCTGTGTCGTTTCTCCCTCCGGCTGGTTTGAGCTTGCTGCGTTGGGCGGAATGCAGAACGTGACGGTAAGTATTACCGGACACCCGGCCGGAAACGAAGTAAAAATGCGCGTGGAGTATGAGCAAATAGACTGATATGGGAAAGGAGAGTTGATTTTATCGTGAAAAAATTTAATTTTTCGATATCCGCGGTTATAGCCGCCATCATGGCCATAGCGCTTTTGTTCCCGTTTACTTTTGCAAAGTATATCGGGAGTACGCCGCAATATAAAGTAACGGTGTATTCCGAATTCACCGAGCTTTTTCCAAATACCGTTACATTTGTAATCCCGGTCGACGGTTATTACTATATTGAGGCCTGGGGCGGCAACGGCGGCGCCGGGGGAGCGGGCGGCGCGGGCGGAACATCGGCAAAAGCCGAAGGGCTTTATTGGTTAACTGCCGGAGATATTCTTTATTTCTATGTCGGCTCCGGCGGGAGTAACGGAAGCTCCAATAATTGGGGTTCCATTGCCGGCACCGCCGTCAACGGAGGCTCCGGCGGGAGTAACGGCAGCGCCGTCGGAGGTTCCGGCGGAAACGGCGGAAGCGGCAGAAGCAATTTTACCGCGAATTACGGAGGCGGCGGCGGGGGCGGCGGCGCCGCTACTTTTGTTATGAAAAACGGCGCGGCTTTCGGCGATATTATTTTGGTTTCGGGCGGCGGCGGCGGGGGAGGCGGCAGCGGAAGCGCTGCAGGAGGAGGCAGCGGTGCCGCAGGAGGTAACGGCAGCGCCGGCGCCATGGGCGGCGGCGGAGGCACCAATACTGCCGCGGGCAGCGGCGGAGCCAAAGGCAGCGGCAGCGGCGGTGAGGGCACTGCCGGCAATCCCGGAAACGGCACCGGCGGCGGCAGCGGCGGAATCTATGGCACCGCCACCGGATACGGCGGCGGAGGCGGGGGCGGCGGCGGCGGATTTTACGCGGGCGGGGGAGGCGGCGCCCATGGCAGCAATCAGGATGCCGGCGCGGGCGGGGGCGGCGGCGGAAATTATCTGACCGGAAACGTCGGCAATCCCGGATTTGATCCCTACCCGCCGGGCAAAAACCGGCCCAACGCCAATGGTTATGCCGTTATTTCTTTCCTGGGCCCGAATCCGTCTTCTCCGCCTCCGTCGCCGATGGCGGCAATGTTCGGCGTTGACTCGGAAATGTTGTTTGAAGGATTCGATCAACTTGAAAAATTGAAAGAAGAACAGAACCGGGAAAAAGAAGTCGATCAGAAATCAGAAGATTCGGAAAACGAGGAAAAATCCGGCGAAGAATGACTGTAATTAAAGTAGGATTAAAGAAACACGACGGGGACGGCATAATAATCGTCTTCGTCGTTTTCTTTTTGCTTTAATTATTTTCCGCGTCACAGATTGCTATTTTCAGTTTCGTCGTTTTCCATTCATAAAAAAGATTTGTATTTGCTTGTGTTCTCGTGTATAATAGATATCGGATAAGTATAAAAAAGAAAAAACAAAAAATATCTAAGTTTACGGAGATATGATTTATGAACAAGGAATTTGAGCGGAATATATCGAATATATTGGATGCGGTAACCCTAGGGCATCAAATGGGTCAGTGGAGCGAGCGCCGCTGGTGGGGACATAAACTCGACGGCAAAGATAAAGTTCAAAATGAGATGACCGCCGAAACGCTTGCGGATAAATCGGAGATGGCCGCCCTTGTCGAAAATCCGCCGTTTATCTCGACGCCCGGTTGGGGACCTACCGGTTTTGCGGACAATATACCGCATATACTGGGGCTCGTGAAAGAATACCGGAGACACGGGGTTTTGACTCCGGAGCGCTTCCGGGATTTTTTGCTGGATTCAAGAGACTGGCTGCTGCCGCAGGGAGTGGGGCGCTCCTGCCTTGAACTGATGGCCGAGGGCATGAACCCGCGCATAGCCGGATTATACGCCTCTTCGGTAGTATCGGGGATTTGGATGTCATGGCCTGTGGGTTTATACAACGCCGGATGTCCCGACGACGCTTACGAGGATGCGGTTTCCCTGTGCCGAACGCTGAACGGCGGAGATATTGTGGAGCTGTCCGGAGCATGGGCCGCGGCGCTGAGCGTCGCCGCCGTACCGGGCGCTATGTGGGAAGAAACGAAAAAAGCCATGATCAATAAGCTCTGCAGGCGCAATCCGAAAGCGTACGCGCTGATCATTGAATCGCTGCGTATAGGGGAGACCGCCGCCGATGACAAGGCGTTGATTTCCGCTTTGCGCGGCAAATCATTTTTCGACCGCACCTGCAAACTCGGAGGGCTCGATTGGATGCAGTCGTGCTACAGCGCGGCCGCCATGCTTGAATACGCTTTCAGGCAGCAGCCCGACTGGACGGAATTTATGCGTATCGGTCTGCAGCTGCCCGACACGCGGTTCGGCCCCATGCTGTTCTGCGGGATATATGCGGCGCTCAACGGCGCCGGCTGGCCCTCTCTCTGGAATGAATCATTGGAAAAAGTGCATAAAAACGAACGGACGGAAGCGCTTGAAGCGATTTGTTCCGCCGTCGAAATAAAACTGTGCAGCGAGAAAAAAATCGCGCACGAAGCCGCCTTTTTAGCGGGAACAGGCGAGATTGAGCACTCCGAACTCTATGACCGCATACTGGCGGGTATGCTCGCCGGGATGGCGGCAAACGCGATGGGAAGCCCGGTGGAAGACCGCGATTACCAGTGGATTACCCAGCATTACGGCGTGGTGGACAAAATACTCGATTCCGGAAAGTTTGAAACGGAGGACGATTCGGCGATGGCGTTGATGTGGGCTGACACGCTGATAGAATGCCGGGGCAGGATATATCCGGAGGATCTGGCCGCGATGTTTAAAGGGCGCATGAATCCCGAAAATTTTTATTACGATTCCAAACACGCCTACAATTTATTGATGGACGGCATTCCGCCGCACGCCTGCGGCCATTGGAACGTCGTGACCGGATCGGCTCTCATGGGGTGCAACGTCGTGGGCATGTACCATGCGTGCGATACGGACAGGGCGCGAATCGACGGGTTGGAACTGTCTTATCATTATCAGAGGGGATTCGACGTGCACGCCGCCGCCATACTCTGCGCCGCCACAGCCGAAGCTCTGAGAGACAAGGCGACGGTCGGTTCCGTCATAGAAGCCGCGATAAACGCCGCGCCGGAAAAACCGCAGAAATGTTTTGACGAATTGAGCGGCAGAAACGCGCGGGAAGTGTTCAGAAATATGATAGAAGCCGTAAAGGACGAATCCGACGTTTTAAAAGCCCGCCAAAAAATCTACGACAGCTTTTACGCGTATAACGGGCAGGACCCATGGGAAGTCGCCGCCTATATTCTCGCGGTATTCAAAGTGGCGGACGGCGACGTATGGAGGGCGGCGCTGGGCGGAACAAACATAGGGCGCGACTCCGACACGATAGCCTGTCAGGCGGCGCTGTTGTCCGCTTGCATGTCCGGTATGAAAGGCGTGCCGGATTCTTTCTTGTCGATGTATGACGACAAAAAAATGGCGCGCTGCCAAAGCGTCTCTTTGGAAATTACTTTATTGGTGCGCGAAAAGTGCGCGCATGTACTCCGCAATTTTGAAAAAATATGTAAAAATATTCACAATTCCATGATATAATGTTTAATCAATATCGGTAGATGGACGATTATCATGAGAGAGGTATGAAAATATGGGAAACAAAAATCTTGATTACAATGAATACGTCGAAATAGCGGAAGGCATATATTGGGTGGGCTTTTCAGACATCAACGCCGGTTTTCATTGCAACCCCTATCTTATCACGGACGGGGGCGAGGCGGTGCTGATCGACAGCGGAAGCCGAAACGATTTCAGCACGGTCATGCTGAAAATCATGCGGACCGGAACCGATCCCCGAAACATAAAACGGCTCATATACCAGCATTTCGACCCTGATCTGTGCGGAAATATCCCGCATATGGAGGCATTGATCAACAATGAAGAGTTGAAAATCCTTTCGCACAAGGATAATAATACATTTATCCACTACTATTCGACAAAGACGCCCAAGGAATGCATCGAGCAGCTGAACTTTACCTACCGTTTTTCGAGCGGACGGGAGTTGAAATTCATACGGATTCCCTTTGCTCATTCAAGCGGGAGTTTTGTCACGTATGATACCAAAACAAAGGTGTTGTTCACCGGCGACCTTTTTGGAAGTTATGATGCAAACTGGAACCTGTATTCTTCGGTCGCCGAAAGATGCGCAGACTGTCCGACGCATGAGATCTGCCCCATTACAAAAAAACAATGCCAAATCAGGTGCATAAAAAATTTTCACAAGGTCGCCATGCCGTCCACGAAAGCGCTGCGTTACGCGCTGAAACAGATTGAAGGCCTGGATATATCAAATATCGCGCCGCAGCATGGCAGCCTGCTCCATACCCCGGTAATACGGAAAATCGTGACAGACCGTCTGAATGCGCTTGAGGGGGTCGGCATTGATCATTTTCTCGGGGAGAGTAATTTATGAAAACGAATAACAAAAAACCGGCGGTATTTGATTTAAATTCGGCGATAACAACCTCTGACGACGAATTGAGGATGAGGCTGGATTATTTTGCCGACCAGACCGACAATGAAATTCAAAATCATTTGGTAGCCGAGCTGACGGCCAGATATGCGGACGTATCAAAGCAGCTGGACGACAAGAACGAACAATTGAGAAAATACAGCGCGCATTTGGAAGAATTGGTTCAGGAAAAGGTGAGGGAAATCTCCGCTTCACAGATCGCAGCCATACACGCGCTGGTAAAAGCCGCGGAGTCGCGCGATGACGACACGGGCGCGCATATCGAGCGAACCTCGTCGTTTTGCAAACTGATTGCGGAAAAATTATATGAAGCGGGAAAATATACGGAAGTGATCGACGGGGCATACATTGAAAACATCTCAAAGGCAAGCCCGTTGCACGACATCGGCAAGGTCGGGATCAAGGACGCGATATTGCTGAAACCCGACCGCCTGAACACCGAAGAATTTGCAATCATGAAAACCCACGTAAATATCGGGTATGCGACATTGGCCAGCGCCCAGGCGATGTATCCCGGCAATGTTTTTTTGAAGATCGGCACCGAGATAGCCAAATATCATCACGAAAAATGGAACGGCGGCGGATATATGCTCGGTCTGGCGGGGGATGACATCCCCTTGTCCGCGCGGATTATGGCTTTGTCCGACGTATACGATGCCCTGCGTTCAAAACGCGTATACAAGGAAGGATTTTCACACGAGAAAGCCGGCGATATCATAACAGAAGGCCGGGGAAGTCATTTCGACCCCGCAATAGCGGACATATTTACGGCGCATCATACATTGTTTGAGGAAATATATGACCGCTTATCCGGCTGATACAGATAAAATCAACGGGATAAAAAAAATTTGACAAATTACAAAAATAACGTTGAAATTCCGTATGGTTTGTAGTATAATAATATATTATAAAAAACTGCTGTCAATAACTTCAGAAAAATAGTGTGTTGGAGGTGTGCTGTGAAAAAAAGTATACCCACAAATATACCGATGCCTAAAACGGAAAAACCGCATGAAACGGACGATCTTATGAAAAATATGATCGAATCGAATCCGCATATGAATATACTGTTTGACTGCGATTTCATGGTACTCGACTGCAATCCCGCGGCCTTTCGTTTTATGGGGTTTGAGTCAAAGGAAGATATGCTTTCCAAATTCGCAAAGCACGACGAAAATGAAAATATCATGCCGGTCATTCCGGATCTCCTCTCGGACGGATGGGGTTCCACACTATTGGTGGACAGGCTCATAACCGCCGCGAAAGCGGGATTCAAAAAATTTAACATCGAATTGATCATCAGCGGGGCAATGCGGAATTTAGGCGTGGAATTCAAAAAAATCCCATATAAAAACAGTTTTGTCATTATGAGTTACATATATGATATGACCGAAATGCGCAAACGCGAAATAGAGCTGATCCGGGCGCGCAACCTCAACGAGCTTCAGCTTGCGAAGTTGAACCTGATGGTCAAAGCGGCGAAAATCGGCCTTTGGGATATGGAGGTCGTACCCCACGACCCGCTAAACCCGGCGAACCCGTTTATTTACTCAAACGAATTCAGGCATATGCTGGGATACTCCGGCGGGGGCGATTTCCCGGACATACTGAACAGCTGGATCGGCACTTTGCATCCCGAAGATAAAGAAAAAACCCTTGAGGCTTTCAAAAACCATTTGTCCGACAAAACCGGGAAGACCCCTTACAACATCGAATACCGGCTGCTCAAAAAAGACGGCGAATACACATATTACCGCGCTTCCGGCGAAACTATCCGCGATAACGACGGCAACGCCGTCCGGGTCGCGGGCGCGCTTGTGGATATAACCGAAACAAAAAATATTATTCTTGACACGGAAAGGCACCGCATAGAAGCCGAAGCGGCAAGCAAGGCGAAAAGCGCTTTTCTCAGTACGATGAGCCATGAAATCCGCACGCCCATGAACGCCATAATAGGAATGACGGCAATCGGCAAAAAAGCGCAGGACATACAAAAAGCCTATGAAGCCCTGAATAAAATCGACGGGGCGTCAAAACACCTTCTCGGGGTGATAAACGATATACTCGATATGTCAAAAATCGAAGCGGAGAAATTCGATTTGTCCCCGGTCAGTTTTGACTTTGAAAAAATGCTGCAGAAAGTCGCCGATGTCATGAGCTTCCGCATAGACGAACGCCGGCAAAATTTTTACGTGAATATCGGAAAGGAAATACCGCGCATTTTGATCGGCGACGACCAGAGGCTGGCGCAGGTCATAGCCAATCTTTTGTCCAACGCCGCAAAATTCACGCCGGAAAAAGGGACGATACACCTTGATTCGCGCTTTATAGCCGAGGAAAACGGCATCTGCCGTCTGCAAATAAGCGTCGAAGACACGGGAATAGGGATCACAAACGAACAAAAAGAGCGGTTGTTCAAAAAATTTGAACAGGCTGAGGCCGGTACATCGCGCAAGTACGGCGGAACGGGGCTCGGCCTCGCGATTTCAAAACGCATAGTGGAACTTATGGACGGCGAAATATGGGTGGAATCGGAACCGGGAAACGGTTCTAAATTTATCTTCACGGTTTCGCTCAAACGCGGCTCCGACGATAAAGTATTGCTGCTCCCAAGCGGCGTCAACTGGAAAAATATACGCATTTTCGTGGTGGACGACGATGTGGCCGTTCGCGAGTTTTTCACGGCCCTTTCCGAAACCTGGGGCATTCCCTGTACGGTCACTGCCGACGCGGAAGAAGCCGTCAAAAAATTGGAGCGCGGCGATAATTATGACATCCACTTTATCGACTGGAACCTGCCCGGTATGAACGGGATCGATTTTGCCCGGAAAATTCAGGCGAAATCATCGCGAAATTCGATTGTCACCATTTTTTCGTCGACGGACTGGAATGTCATAGAAGATGAGGCGCGGGAAGCGGGCGTGGTCAAGTTTCTTCCGAAACCGCTGTTTCCTTCGATGATCGTCGACATGATAAACGAATGTATAGGTATCGACAATGTAAAGGAACAAAATGAAAAAGTCGACTACAAGGACAATTTCGCAAACAATACGATATTGCTTGCGGAGGATGTGGAAATAAACCGCGAAATCGTTCTTACTTTGCTTGAACCTACGAAATTGAATATAGAATGCGCGGAAAACGGCGAACAAGCGCTGCGGATGTTTTCCGCGGCGCCGGATAAGTACGACGTCGTATTTATGGATGTCCAGATGCCCGAAATGGACGGGTATGAAGCCACGCGCGCGATCCGTGCCCTTGATATCCCGAAGGCGAAATCGATACCGATCATCGCCATGACGGCGAATGTATTCCGCGACGACATAGAAAAATGCTTTGAAGCGGGAATGAACGACCATCTCGGCAAACCGCTTGACTTCGGCGAGGTTTTGGCCATACTCCGCAAGTATTTGATAAAATAATAAAAAGAGGAGGATAATGAATTTGGTAAAAAAAGCTAAATTATTCGCGGCTGTAATATCCGTCATTTTGTGCATATCGTATATGCCGCCGCCCGCGCGGGCGGCAGACAGCGCGGAACTGCCTGCAATCAAGGTCGCCATGAGCGACGATCAGTCGATTATCATCGAACGCATATTGTATGAGGGGTTAAAACGGTCGGGCTATCAAATGGTTTCCCGCGTTACGGGCATGCTCACCGCCTCCGTCGACACAAATTACGGCGACGCCGCGATTTTGTCGCTTCAAGTGGACGGCTGGGATTCACAATATGAAAATCTGCTGAAAGTGCCCGTGGTTATAAGCCATGTGGAATTTACGGCTTATGTGCGCAGCGAAGATACATATACGTTTTCCGACTGGGGCGATATGGCCGGACTGCGGGTGGGCTACCGGCTGCAAAACGCGTATGTGGCAAACAACGTCTGGCGGGCGAACGCCGGCGGGCTTGTCGAAGTAAATACGCTGGGTGAGCTGTGGGGTTTATTGCTCAGCGGCAAAGCCGACGTAGTGGTCGCCCCGCGCATGAACCATTATGAACACAGGTTTCCGCAAGGCGTGAGGAGGGCGAACGTACTCGAGGGGCTGCCCTGCTACAACTATGTGAACAAAAATTACGCCCATCTGATCCCCGTCCTTGAAAAAGCGTACCGGGAAATGTATGACGACGGCACTATGGCGCTGATCAACGACGGCAAAAACGTACCCGGCAGCACGCAAACCATTCTGCATATAAACTCATATAACGATCAGAGCGCGCATGAACGCAGCCAAATGGAGGCCATCCGCCAAAACCTTGACGCAGATACCGCGCTCGAATACCGCAGTTTTAACTTGAACATGAACGAACTCCACAGCCAAGTCAGTTTCAACACCGTCGTCTCCGATTTTATCCGCACCGATTTTGTTTCGCGTTCACCCGATTTGATTATCGCTTCCGGGAACGACGCGCTTGAATTTGTGCTGAACAATTACTATTTGCTCTTCCCCAAGGCGCCGGTTGTCTTTTTCGGCGTCTGGGGGATGGAAGCCTCCATGCTGTGGGGCCATGAAGAACACATCACCGGCGTTTCCGAAACGGTCGGTTTTTCCGAAACGGTTTCGGAGATGCTTCGCTTATACCCCAAAACCCGCCGGATCTTTATTTTAAACGACTACACTCTCGCCAAAAGCATAAAACTGCGTGAGGAGATTCAAAAAGCCATGGAATCGAGCGATTTCCCCGTGGAATTCATATTCAGCGAAAACAAGCCGTTTGCCGGCGTGTTGGAAGACATACGCGGTTTCGGCTCTGATGCGCTCGTTTTGATAGGGGATTATCTTGCCGACGGCGACAGTGTGTTTTATTCGGGGGCGGATGTGGTAAGACAAGTTTGCGAGGCGTCCGGAAATCCGGTTTTTTGCCTGACCGCCTCATATATAGGATACGGAACGCTGGGCGGACTGATTGCCGGAACCGACCTCCAGAGCGCCATGGTCGCTTCCATAACCGCGGAAATATTAAAGGGGAAGTCTCCTTCGGATATCCCGGTCGTTTACGATTCCGCGTCTTTTAATCAGTGGCAGTTTGACTATGAAACGGCAAAAAAATTCAATATCGATCTGAAGGCCCTGCCGGAAGGCCATGTTCCCGTCAACCGCGTGCTGCCCATATGGGAATCCAATCCGCGCGAGTTCAATTTGATGCTGATGGTGGGGATATTGTTTTTGTTGATTATCGGCGGCCTTATCGTATTAGTCAGGATACTTGCGAAAAAACAAAAAGCGGAATTGGAGAAAGTCCAGGCTGAAACCGTGGCCGAAGTGATGCTTTCAAGCGCGAGATACGCCAATAAAATCCAGCAGAACCTTCTTCCGCCGGACAATGTGTTTGAAAAGGCCTTTTCGGATTATTCGGTCATATGGAATCCGCGCGACATCGTGGGCGGCGATATATACTGGGTCAAAAATTTCGATAAAGGCGCCGTTCTCTGCGTATGCGACTGCACCGGGCACGGAACTCCGGGAGCGCTGCTCACAATGCTTGTGGCGAGCACTTTTGAAACCTTGATTTCGGAAGACAACTGTTCTGATACGGCGCAGATACTGCATATGCTCGACCAAAGGCTCGCTTCCGTGCTCAACGCGAAAAACGACGACGGCGAAAAAATCAGCATGGAAATAAACGACGGCTGTGACATTGTCGTGATGTTTATCGCAAATGACGGCGGCATTTCAATGTCGGCGGGGAACATCAACGTGCTGGTCTGCGACGGCAATGGGGTCAAGAGGTACAAAGGGCAGCATATTTTTGTCGGCGAGGGCAAATTAAAAAACAAGGAAGAAATCGAAATCGTCGGCATTCCGTTTCATCCCGACAACAAGTTTTACATAGCGTCGGACGGGTTGTCCGACCAAATCGGCGGCGAATACAAGAAACAATTCGGCTTCAGGGAATTGGAACAGATTATTCTTGAAAACCACCGCGAAAAACAAGAGGTCATATCCGGCAAGATATGGAACTCTTTCGAGAAATACCGGGGCGAGGAACCAAGGCGGGACGATTTTGAATTGATTACTTTTAAACTCAATGCGCAAGTTATATAATTGCCTTAAAATATGAGGAGGGATGAGTGCAAATTATGCTCGATATGAAAAAATATAACGAAATAATGGAAAAACTGAACATAAAAGTGATATACAGCGGGCCCATGTGGGAAGACGGGATAAAAGGCCTCGCCGAAATGGTCAAGACCCATTTATCGCACGACCAGTTGACGGGAAACGCGTCGAAAGCTGTTTTTTCCGTGTTTGTGGAACAGGTTACGAACATGCTGATGTATTCCGCGGAAAAGAAGCAGTATTCCCAGCCGCCGGACTATAAAATTTTCGACGTGTCAATGGGTACGGTGATAATGGGCAACAGAACGGACAAAAGGGACACATTTTTCGTTCAGACAAAAAATGCCGTAAAAGATGAAAATGTAGGATTTTTGACAAAGAAGTTGGATTATTTGAACACTCTCGACAAAAAAGAGTTGCGGCAGCTTTACAGGGAAATGGTGCGAAACGATAACAGCGACAATCCGGAGAGCCAGGGGGCGGGACTTGGGTTGATTGAGATCGCAAGGCGGGCGACGGCGCCGCTTGGATATGCGTTTGAACCGATTTCCGAAGGCATGTCTTTTTTCACGCTTTATGTAGAAATTACGCAGGAAGGAGTTTAATTTATGGCTTTCAGATTAGAAAGGGAAAAAACGAAAACGACGCCGTATATACTCATCGACGAAAAAAGGGGATATATGCGTTTTGAGGGAGAGAGTTACCTTGAGGATATAGTCGGTTTTTTCAAGGAAATAAACGAATGGCTTCAAATATATCTGACTTCCGATTTCGATGAACTTACTTTTGACTGCGCGTTGAAATACTTCAACAGCTCGACAACCAAGCAGATATATAACATCCTCAGGCTCATGGACGCAAACGCAGCCGGCAAAAAAGTGACTGTCAATTGGATCGTCGGCGACAAAGACGACGATATGCTGATAGAGTGCGGCGAGGATTATCAGGACGACATGAAAAATCTGCGCTTTAACATCATAATAGACAACTAACCGCTGATATGCGTAAGTGAAAAAATCTTGGACTATTTTTAAAATTCGGAGGCGTTATGAGCGGAGATATAATTCCATATGTCGATAAAATAATTTCAATGATTGAAAAGGCGCGGCAAAATGCTTTGCAAAGCGTAAACGCCGAGCTTATTAGACTTTACTGGAATGTCGGAGAATATTTAAGTAACGAAAGCGTGAAGGCAGCACATGGCGATTCGTTTATTGATGCGACCGCCGAATATATAAAAGCGAATTGCCCCGACATAAAAGGATTCACGCGCCGCGGGCTTTATCGGATGCGACAATTTTATGAAACATACAGAGATAACGAATTTGTGTCACCACTGGTGACACAAATTAGCTGGACGAATCATCTGTTGATTCTTTCCGGCACAAAGACGATCGAGGAAAAGGAATTTTACATTGCCCTGTGCATAAAAGAAAAATATAGCAAACGCGAACTGGAACGCCAAATAAGCAGCGCGTATTATCAACGCTACATGCTCTCATCAAATACGCTTGCTCCGAGTGAAGCCCTGCACAATGAAAACATTCGCTTCCTTGACAGTTATGTGTTGGAATTTCTTGACTTGCCGGACAAACATTCGGAGAATGATCTAAAGCGGGCAATCGTTCAAAATCTGAAAAAATTTATTCTTGAAGTCGGAAAAGATTTTAGTTTCATGGGCGAAGAATATCGTGTGCAGGTTGCCAATTCAGATTTTTATATTGACCTGTTATTTTATCATCGCGATTTGTCTTGCCTTGTGGCGTTTGAATTAAAAATTGATACATTCAAGCCGGAATATTTGGGTAAAATGAACTTTTATCTTGAAGCTCTTGACCGCGAACATAAAAAGCCGAATGAAAATCCGAGCATCGGCATCATTTTATGCGCGGGCAAAGAAGATGAAATTGTCGAGTTCGCTATGAGCCGTAGCCTTTCGCCAACGATGGTTGCGGAGTATTCCTTGAAATTAATTGATAAAAAATTATTGGAACAAAAATTGAGAGAGTTTAAAGGACTATTAAAGGCTGAAAATGAATTATAATAAAAAGGCTGTTAGATTTCACATTATGCCCATCTAAAAGGAGATATATCATAATGAGTTACAAAATCGGGTCATTTAATATTGAAAGCAAACAACACTCAGCCGGTGAAATCGGCAGGGATCTGTTTGGTGTAATATACGATGTTATCCGTGATGAAGATCTCGACATATTTGCGCTCCAGGAAGTGCTGAAACAATCAGAATTTGATTCAATAAAAAGAAATTTACCGTTAGGCTGGACAGGTTGTTTTGCCAATTCCGGCAAAGGGGTACACAGTAGATATGGGTTTGCCTTCTTTTGGAATGAATATCGGTTCAAAGAGTGTTCAAGAGATAAATTACCGCAAATATTAGACTATTATAAATCCGAGACGCATTTGAACAGAGAACCGTTTTTTGGAAGATTTGTTCCCATAGGAATCGGTGCATTTCGTGAATATAGATTAATTAACATACACTTGACTTCAGGCGATTCTCAGCAAAAGAAAATAGAATGTGAAACTGTTTTTGGAAAAATATATAACGAGGCGGACACCCACAGATTCGGAAATAATAAACCCGCTGTCACGGTTGTTCTGGGGGATTTTAACTATTGCATGTCGGATTGCCATTCCATAGCAGCAGGTGTCAGCGAATCAAAGGGGTATCCATATGTAACGACGATACTCAATAACATGACGCACATAAACGATTCCCAAAAAGGGTACAACAGCAGCCTGGATCACTTCAGTTATGACGAAACCAAGTATTCAGACAATATAGTCGATTTTTTCTGCATAGATGCAGTCGCCAAATACTTCGGCGGAAATTTTGAAAACTATAAAGAAAAAATTTC
>WQXD01000041.1 GCA_009785015.1 Oscillospiraceae bacterium
CCGTACCCATGCCGGATTATACGTCTGATCAATTGAGAATAATAGGCCGCGCCTCCGCTTTTGCCGCAGGGTTCGCGCTGGGGTTTGCGGTTTTGTTCATATTTTACCGAATTTTGCCGCTTTCGATTTTCGGGGGCGGCATCTACGGCGCCGTCAACATTTTTGTTTCTTCCAAAAATGCCGTCGCCAAACGCAAAGATAAGCTGCGGATTCAATTTTTCGATTTGCTGGAATCCATGTCCGTGGCTATGAAAGCGGGAAACCCGCCTTCAAAAGCATTGGAAAGCGCAAGGGGCGATCTCGCCCTGATCTATCCCGAAAACAGCGATATCATAAAGGAACTCGACATAATCATAGGAAAATTCAACAACGCGGTGCCGCTGTCCGAAATATTCGCGAACTTCGCAAAGCGCAGCGGCATAGAGGACATAGCCGGTTTCGCCTCGGTTTACGCCACCATCGAGGGCAAATCGAGCCGCTCAAACGAAATTGTGCGCGAAACGCAGCAGATAATCGCCGACAAAATGGAGATCGAAATGGAAATCGACACCATGATGTCCGCGGCGAAGGCCGAAGTGAATATCATGCTCATTCTGCCGCTTGTGATTTTGGCGGTTATCAGTTATGCGGGCGCCGGATTCATGGATGTGATCTATGATGGGGTTTTCGGGCGCGTTGTGGCGACTGGGGGGCTTTTGCTGTTTATTGCCAGCTATATAATGGCGCGGATATTTTCGAATATAAAACTATAAAAACGGTGATGATTTGCTATGCTTGTAATTATTTTGACTTTGGGGACGCTTTGCTCGGCGGCATGGTTTTGGCTTTTGGGCATGACAAACACGGAAGACTGGAAAACCTGCGCGTATAACCGGGTATTGGACAATTTGATCAAAATGGACAAACTGCGCGCGAAATACGCCGAAAAGAGCCGGCCCCGGCAACAGATGTTTTCCTTCAACCCAGAAAAGAAAATCGCGGGCCTCGAAGCCCGCAACAGAGAACTGCAGAAGGGAAACCTCAAATCCCTTGGGATATTTGATATGCCGGGATATGTGCTTATGCGGAAATTTGAAATCGTCGGCAAAGGCAATTTGCATAAAATGATTTTTGCTAAAAATTTCGAATTGTACGGCAAAAAGCACGCCGAAAACAAAACCGCGCAGCTATTGGCGAGAATTTTTTCCTATCCGCTGATCGGAATTTCGCTCGCGCTCATCATCGGAGTTTCGGTTATGGGTTTCGGCAAAACGGAAGCGGGAATGGGGATAGCGTTTGCGGGGACCGCGCTTGTTTTGGTATCGGTGTACGCCATGTACGATGAACTCGGAGACCGGATAAAAAAACGCAGGGAAGCCATAATAAGCCAATTTCCCAATATGGCCTCGAAATTGGCCCTGCTGGTGACTTCGGGGATGGTCATGGAAAAGGCCTGGAAAGAAACCGCTTACAGCCAAAAACTCGAATTGTACAAGGAAATGCAGAAAACATCCGAAGAACTCGACAATTTGGTCGGCCCCGAGGAAGCCTGGGGGGAATTTATCAGACGCTGCAGCACCAAAGAAACTTCCAAGCTCGCTTCGGCGATAATCCAGAACCTTTCCAAGGGAAACGCGGAGATAAGCCATCTTTTAAAAGCGATAGCGAAAGAGGCGTGGCTGGAAAGAAAGCACAACGCGAAGCGCGAGGCGGATAAGGCGGGCTCAAGGCTGATGATACCCACGATACTGTTGTTTTTGGCGATACTTTTGATGATAATGGCGCCGGTGCTCATGAATTTGACCGTTTTGTAAACGGTTTGATGATATTTTCATACAAGAAAGGAGGATTTTTTATGTTGGATAAAATATCCAAGCTCCATTTGGCGGTACAATACGCGTTCATCGGATTTTTTTTGAATCTGAAAAACGACGAGCGCGGATTGTCCGGAGTGGTGGTCGCCGTGCTGCTTATTTTGATCGCGGTGCTGGCGGTGGTTTTGATCTGGGGCTTTTTGAGCGGATGGCTCACGGAATTGTGGAACCGCATATTCGGCGAGGCGGCGGCAATAGCGTAGTTTGGGGAACCGAAAATACAAAAAAGCAAAAGGGGAGGGAGCGGCCGTTTTAAGCGAAAAAATGAAGCAGCTAAAGATGTTTTTAAGGGACAGCGGCGGGGACGCCGTAGTCGAATCGGCCGTTTTATTCCCTATTGTGGTTCTGATCTTCGCCGCGCTTGTTTTGGTTGCGATGTATTTGCCCGTCAGGGCTTCGCTCCAAAAATCCACTCAGCTCGCCGCTACGGCCATGGCGGTTGAAAAAGGGGATACATGGCTGTTTTTCGACGAAAAAGGCATGGAATATTACTGGTCCGCCGACCCAAACGAATTAAAGGGCGAAGACTGCGCCGACAGGTCCGAAACGATCGTAAGAAAAACGGAAAAAAGCGGCTTTAATTCCGATATCGGGGATTTGACCGTTGAATACGGCATAACCGACCATATAATTTACACGGAAATCACAGTGACGGCCACGCGGGAAATAAAACTTCCGGTCGATTTATCGATCATCGGGTTCCCCGGCAAAATCGCATTCACGGTCAGCTCGACCGCCGCGGTGCAAAACGGGGATGAATTTGTCCGGAATATGGGCCTGACTTCGGAGTTTGCCGCATATATATCCGAAAAATACGGACTCACCGATCCGAAAGAGAACATCGGCCGCTCGGCGGATGAAGTAGCTATGTTTATGGAATGGAAATGAGGAACAAATATGCGCGGTTTTTTTGCGAACTCAAAAGGCGCTTTGACTGTTTTTGTGACGTTGCTTTTGATCCCCGCAATATTGGCAAGCGGGACCGCAGTCGATTTGTCGCGCATTTATACCGCCAGAAGTATAATCGAAGACGCCAATCAATTGGCCGCCAACGCGGTACTTTCGCAATATGACGCATTGGCAAACGAGCTATACGGGCTTTTTGGAGTGACGGGCGAGGATCCTCAGCTGGCCGAAATGATAAACGAATATGTTGAAATTTCGATTTTCGGGGGAAACCGGAATGAAAAAGGGATCGGGACGTTTCAATTGTTTTACGGCTCAAAGTTCGGCGAATCCGAAATTTTGTTTGAAAAAGACAAAAATCTCAAAAATTCGGACGTTTTGCGCCGGCAAATCGAAGAATACATGAAATTCCGGGGCCCCGTCGTCATTTCACGGGAATTTTTGGGCGCGCTCGAAAAAAATACGCTGGGCGAAGATATGGAAATTATAGCGGACAAATTGGCAGTAGATGAGTTTATGCGGGAAATAAGCGACAAATACAAAGAATTGTACAACGCGGTGCTTGAAGCCGACAAATGCAAGTCAAAAGTCGGAACGGGCAGTTTCGGATCTGTTTCGGCTTCCCTTACTGCCATAAAAGAACAATTCATCGATTTGAAAAGCTGTTATGAAAGCCGGGAGAACGCGCCCGAAGGCTCGGATGAACAAAAAAAATACGCGGAGAAATGCGAAGGCATATTGGAAAAAATAAGGCAGCTAACAAGCGGCGGGTCGCCGCGGTTAAACACCTGGACAGACGGAAAACGAAATTCGGCGGGGGCATGGGTGCCCGGGCGCTGGACCATACAGAACACCACCGTGGTGGGACTCAGCGGCAACATCACAAACGCGAAAAACAACGCCGAAAATTTCAAAGAAAAATTTGAAGCCGTCGCCGGCATCGCGGCGGAATTGGACAGCATGAAATCAAGTCTGAACGCCAAAATCGACAGTTTGGAAAACAAGCTGAAAAACGCGGACGGAAATCCGTTCGGAGAGTTATTTGACCGTTACCGCGAGGCGGCGAATTATGACGCGACGCCGCTGGCGCAAAAATACAAAACCGCGGGGAACCAATATATCGAAGAAGTGAAGAACATGATCGACGGGGTAAAATACAGGGACCGAGAAAATGATTCGGCAGAGGGCTTCAGTGTATCGGATTTGGCGGGCGCGGATATGACCGCAGCCCAAAAAGCGGCGTATTTCGCGGATTTTTTGGATGTTACATATCATTTGCCTCCGGGATTTATAAAATTCTCCGGATTGGACGACAGCGGAATTGAAACTCCGGGCTGGGAAGAAAACGGCAGATTTTTTAAAATTCTTCAGGCGCTTTTAAACGGTTCAGCCGGAAAAACGATAAATTTTGACGGATCGGAGAACATCGAAAAAAAAGACGCCGAAAAAAAACAGCGCGATATAACGGAAAATTTTTTAAAATTGATCGAAGAAGCGTATAACAGCCAAAAAAACGAACCCGAAGGGGCAAAATATATCAACGCGAAAAAAACTCCCGCGGCCGACTTTGACATATCCGAAATTTTCGGGCTTTACAACCTGGCAATTGAAAAAGGCTTGACCGATGTTTTTTCCGATCCGGAAAAATATCTGAAATCCGCCGCCGACTATATCTTGCTTCTGGCCTACGACACTTCGATGTTTTCCAATTACGCCACGGGGAAACCCGTTGGAACAGCCGAAAAATCGATCGCCGGAATACCTTTCGGACCGGATGTAAACTATTTTTATCAATCCGAATGGGAGTATATCTACAACCAAAGCTCCGACGCCGGAGAAAATTTGGAAGCGGTCAAAAAGCTTTTGTTTGCGCTGAGGCTTGTGTGCAACTATATTTCGGTTTTTGAAATATCCGAAATCGCGGATATGATATCGAGCGTGCAGGAAGCTTTTTCGGATTTGCCTTTGGTCGGCGTCGAACTTGGCGAATATGCCAGACTTGCTTTCGCGGCCGCCGAAAGCGTGCTCGACCTTGCGGCCCTGCGCGGCGGGTATAGGGTGCCGCTGATCAAAAAGAGCGGAGAATGGGTTTTTTTCCCCGGTATGGATCTTTTGGATATGGCCAAAAATATAGACGGGGGAGCCTACAAAAGCGGGACTTCGTATTGTACATATATGATCTATTTCTTTCTGGGCGACGGCCGGTTCGACGGAGGCGATTTGCTCGTGGAGCGGACTGCGCAGCTGATTGAATGGAATATGATAAATTACAAAAGCAAAATAGGCGCCGATGAAATCAAAATGGCCGGAGAACATAAAAAAGCGGGCGGCTTTTGCTTGGATAAATTGAAAACGGATTTCGCCATAACCACAGCTGTGGATATGAAGATGTTGTTTTTATCGGCTCCGTTTGCCCAAAAGGGCATAAACGGCATCATCCCCCCGAAAACCACGCGGTTTGCCGTGACCGATTACAGAGGGTATTGATAATATGAGAAGCAGACAAAAAAGAGAATCGCTTGAAAACGGATATATAACAATCGAAACGCTCGGAACGTTTCTTCCGTTTGTGTTTCTCGTAGTCTCCATACTCAGCCTTGTAAATATCGTGACGGTGCAGACCCGCGTGCACTATGCGCTGACCCAAGCGGCAAATACCATTTCGGTTTACGGCCGCGCCAAAAATTTCGGCCCGGAGACAAACGCCGGCGAACCAAGAGAAATCATCGGCTATATAATAGACTGCGCACCCGGCGAACCGGATGATTTGTCCGAAGCAGCGGTTCGCGAATTGATAGGGAGATATTTGTCAAATGGGGATGCGGGCGGAAACGAATATTTGAAAAGCGCGAATGTGATCGGCGGACTTGAGGGATTGGAATTTTGCGATACCGGTTTTCTGGCAAACAAAGACGGCGAAATCTCGCTGTCCGTCAGATATGAAATCGAATACAAATTCGGGGCTTTGCCGCTGCCTTTTGAACCGAAACTGAAAGTCACCCAACAGGCCAAAACAAAGGCATGGCAGGGCGGAGCGGGGGAGGGATACAATGGATAGGGAAAAAATAAAGCCGGTTTTGGCATATATGGGGCTGCCGGCAGTGGCCGCGGGGGTGTTTTTTGCGCGGGCCGGCGATACGGATACGTTTATCCTGCTCTGGTTTGAATTGGCTGCCGTTTTCGGGTATGCGGCCACGGTCTGCGATTTGAAATCCAAAAAAATCCCCAACAACCTCATAATCGCGATGATTTTCGCGTGGGCGCTCACGATGGCGCCGCAGCTTCTTTTAAATACCGAAGCGGCGGTTTTGCTTTTAAAGGAGTCGGGGCTCGGTTTTTTGACCGGGGGCGGTTTGTTTTTGTTTGTGTATTTGATAAGCCGCAGGGGGCTCGGGGGCGGGGATGTCAAATTTATGGCGGCGGCGGGGCTGTACACGGGGTTTTTCGGAATACTTTCGGCCATGCTCTACGGCTGCGTGCTCGCCGCCCTGGCGGGGTTTTCATTGTTGATTGCAAAAAAAATAGGGAGAAAAGACTCCATACCTTTGGCTCCGTTTCTATACGCGGGCATATTGATAACAATATTTTGGATGTGAGAGGGGGGCGTTTGGCGTGAAAGGCGCGAATCGGATACTGCTGGCGGCCGGCTTTTTGGTTTTGCTTTGTGTTTCATGGATTATAGTGCTGAATGCGAAATCCGCAAGTGAAAAACAAAGCGAATTGATAAAACAGGCAAACGATTATATAATCGACGAAATATATATATTGGCCGTTCCGCTTTTGGAGGAGGCCTCGGGATATAAGGCCGCATATACGCTTGAAGCTGAGGAAACCTTAAAGACAGTGTATAAAAAGCTCATCGGCCAGCGGGGATACCGCCGCAAATACGCCGACTTGCTCGAAAAACAGATGAAAGCCAAAGAGACTTCGCCCGCAATTTTTTTGGAAGCGGCCGAATTTTATCTCGCCGAATCCAAACTCGGCGAAGCGCTGGCCGTGCTTGCGGACGGAATCCAAAAAACCAAAGACCGAAATCTTTCCGCCCTGTATGAAGACAACCGTTACAAATACAGCATGGGATACAATACATACGAGGATCTGACCGAAATTTTCGAAGGGACCATAGGGGTAAAAAACGACGGGTTCTGGGGGCTCGCGGATTTTGACGGCTCGCTTAGGATCCCCTGCGAATATGAAAAAATCAGCACATACAGCTCGGGCCGGCTGATAACTTCTAAAAACGGGGAAATTTTCGCCGTGGACATCGACAACAACCGGCTCGCGCTGTTAAAAGAAAAAGTTTTCGATTTCGGCAATTACGCCGAGGGCCGCATCAGTTTTTTGACAGAGGAAGGCTGGAGGCGCGCTTCCGGCGATTTTGAAATGGGAATCGCCGTATTTGAACAAATCGGAACATACAGCGGCGGTTATGCGGCGGCCTTGCAAAACGGAAAATGGGGAGTGGTGGATCTCGCGTCAAAATGGCTGATTTCCGCGGAATATGACGGCGTCATCACGGATGGGCTCGGAAGATGCTTTTTTCAGGGAGCGGTTTTCGTCAAAAAAAACGGCGCCGTTTACCTGTTTTCCGGCGGGAAACAAACAAGCGAAGATTTTTATGAAGACGCTTGCCCCTTTGGAAGCTCGGGATACGCCGCCGTCAAAAAAAACGGGTTATGGGGCTTTATCGACAATTCGGGCGAATTGAAAATCGGATATAAATTCGAGGAAGCCCTGTCTTTCGGGCAGCATCTGGCAGCTGTGAAACAAGGGGAGCTTTGGGGGTATATAAATCTGTACGGCGATATTGTGATTGAACCGCTTTTCAAAAAAGCCAAAAGCTTCTCGGAAGGCAGCGCCCCCGTGCTGACCGAAAACGGCTGGCGGTTCATATCGCTTTTCGAATACAAAAAAACAGGAGGGTTATTTAAGTAAAATTATGGTTTATGAAATCAAACACAAAAGCGACTTTCAAGCGGGCGCCACGCTGATTGTCAGAATACCCGAAGGGGAATCCGACAAGAAAGCCCTGTATACGATAATAAAGGAACAGCCCTCATTTCTTCTGCCGTTTTATCACAGGGAGATCGACGGCGAAATAGAATTCACATATCAGATAGCCGGCTGCACAAAATTCGCGTATCTGCCCGCATCGCGTTCGGCGGGGGAATATATAAATTTGCTGCTGGGCATATTGCAGCCGCTTTTGGAGTGCGGGGACTGGTTTATGTCCCCTTATTCGTTTTTGCTTACAACCGACTATCTCTATTTTGACAAAAGCGGCAAAACAAAATTCGTATATATACCCTCCGCGCGCCACAGCTCGGAATATATCGACTTGAAAAATATGATCGCGGAAATCGCGAAACAAAGCCGGATAACGGATATAAACCTCGAAAATAAAGTGCTTTGGGCGATCCAGGATTTTAAACCGGACGAATTTGCGCGGATTTTAAAATCATATAAACCCGAAACCTCCGAAACTCCCGAAAAGCCGGACAAACCGGAAACTGTTTTGCCGCCGACGCAAAAAAAGCCCGACGATATCGATATAAATTTTATTTCAGAAAAATCGCCAAAACCGGAAAAACCGGCAAAAAAAGGCCTGTTTGATTTTATGAAAAACAAAAAACAGAAGCAAAAAAATGAACCGGACCAAAGAAACCCGGAGCCCGGGGTTTTGGAGGCAGACGGCGATCTGACCCAGCTGATCGAAAATTCCGAGCCCAAACTGACGGGATTCCGGTATTGCGGAGTCGGCGCCCACCCGGAAATCATCGAAATCGACATAGCCGAAGGGTGCATTTTCACCATCGGGCGTTTTGACATGTCGGCGGGAGTAAAACAGTCGGATTTTGAATTCGAAGCAAAGACAAAAGCGGTCAGCCGCCGCCACGCGGCAGTGGAAAAAAACGCGGAGGGATATTTTTTGGTGGATTTGTCCTCATCGGCCGGGACTTTTCTGGACGGGCAGAAGATGCCCCAAAACGCTCCCTTCAAATTGGAAAGCGGCAGCCGCGTGTCATTCGGTTTTTCGGGCGCCGATTATACTTGGGAGCAGTAAAGCCCTATACCGCCAGCATTTGGCGCGCGAGCCCGATAAATTTGTTCATTGCAAATATCGAATCGTCGATGGAGCCCAGTATTTTCACAATTGCCCCGATATTGAGCGATAACCCACGGTTCCCCGCGACTTTTTTTATCTCCGCGAATTTTTTTTCATGGTCTTTTGGAGGGGACATTATCACAAATGAATTGATAAAGGCGATATGGAAGAATATGTCCTTTTCGACGATTTGGTCGAGTTCGGACAAATCGTTCCAGCCGCTGACGTCGAGGCCCTTCATGGCGCCGAAAGTCGAAAGGATCTTTTTTACAATCGGAGTTATCACGCCGCAGGTATGGAAACCCGTGACGGTGCCCTCGTTTTCCTGGATTTTCAAATAGGCGGGTATCACAAACTCGTCGAATATTTTGGGGCTTATAAACGGTATGTGCAGCCAGTCGTCGGCTATGAAGGTGGTCGCGGGCAGCGGCTCGCCCCGGAAGGCCGACGCGAGTTCGTTGAAACTTTTGCGCTCGCCTATTATATAATCCATCAGCTCGCGCACATATCCGGGGTCTTCAGCGCAGTCGTTGACAAAATTCTCATACCCGCGCAGCTGTATCGCGATATCCAACGGGCCGCGGTGGAAATGCGGGAAACCCACCCCGATTTTTTTGTCGTACCGCTCCTTTGAAATGCGGGTCAGCTCTTCGTATCTTTTGTGCACGACGGGCATTTCCCCGGTTTCATAAAAACTAAAAGGCTTAAGCTGCGATATATCGGGATTGTCTTCTAACACATGATGGTCGAATATGGGAACGCCGTCGGTCTGGTAATTTATATGGAGGCCGAAAAGCGTCATGTCGTAATACATGCTTCCCGCACCGACCCAAAGCGAGGCGAGCCCGTCGTCCGACGAATTGTCCAACCAAAACAGTTTGTTTCTGAGCTCTACGTCCATGGCGAGCTCTGAATTTTTGTAAAAATCATTCATATCGAAACCGAAAAGCCCGGGCAGCGCTATATTTTCCATATAAGCGCCTATGCGCGGGCGGCCCTCTCCGAACTCCTTGTTTCTTTGCTGCAATATCTCCGTTTTGAGCCGGTTGGCTTTTTCGATCTCCTCTGTCAAATTTTCTCGCGAAACATCCATGGCGCGCCGGTTGATTGTTTCCATTTTTTGTTACCTCCGATTACAGATATAAAGATATGATAATATAATCGATTGTACCACGATAATATTTAAATTATATACATGAAAAAGTTAACATTTGTATGATATGATTATTTAAAAATTCTAAGGAGGTTTTTATTTATGTTTATCGACAAACTTTCCCCGCATGAAAGGCTGCTGCGCACTTTTAAGGGCGAAGACGTCGACAGGGCGCCGGTGAAGCTCTGGGGGCTCGACATCGGGATGGGCATGCTGCGGCCCGCCTATCAGAGGATATACGATTTCGCCCACGATAAAACGGATCTGTTTTCGGGCGGCGGCTCCCCTATGGACATTTTCGTGGGAACACAGCGCGATTTATACGAAACCCGGGTAGAGCCCTGGGAAAAAGACCCCATATGGAATAAACACACGACAACAATACACACTCCCGAAGGGCCCCTTAGCGGGGTTTCCCTTGTGAGCACGATTGGCGATCCCGGATATGTGACGGAAAATTTTGTAAAAGATGCAAAAGACTTAAAAAAGCTGTTTTCGATACAGTACGCTCCCTATGAAATGAATGTGGAGGGATATTTGGCACGGCGGGACTTTATAGGCGAAAAGGGCATAGTCTGCTTCGGGCTCGATCATTCGGGGTACGCGATGCACCGCATGTGCGGCTCCGAAATGCTCGCTTACTTGTATTCCGATGAAAAACCCCTGCTTCTCGAACTGGCGGGGATGTTCGCCGAGAGGACATATAACCACTGCAAAGCCGCGATAGAAAAACTCCGGGAACACAAATTGGACGATTTTGTGATTTCATATGTGGGGCCCGAGGTCTTTACGCCGCCGCTGATGAATATGCAGGGTTTTGAGGACATAATATGCTCCAACGACAAAAAACTGCACGCCCTTGTGCATGAAGCGGGGGGATATGTATGGCTGCACTGCCACGGGGATATGAAAAAGGTCATAAGCCGTTTCGCGGACATAGGAGTGGATATGCTCAATCCGGTGGAACCGCCGCCCCACGGGGACATGACGCTGGACGAGGCTTTTTTGGCGGTAGGGGGCCGGATGGCGCTTGAAGGCAATATTGAGATACAGGACCTTTTATGCTCGGACGCCGAAACGATCAAGGCGCTTATTGAGGACTCGGTGAAGACGGGGACGCAATACGGGCGCTTCGTGCTTTGCCCGAGTGCGGGATATATGGAATACACAAGCCCCTCCGAGTCATTTATCGACAATGTGATAACCTATGTAAAACACGGGCTCGAAATGGCGCGCAAATACCACTATTGATTTGATGAAGGTATATATTTATGAGCATGAATTTCAAAAAAATCACGGCGGCAATAGAAGCATACGAAAAAGCAAGTTGATTTGAACGCCGGACGCGAAAAACCACCGGCCGATCCGGTGGTTTTTTTGGGCGGCGGTCAAATCTTTTGATTTTAATCGGAAACGTACGGTATGAGCGCGGCATATCTCGAGCGCTTGACCGCCGTGGTGAGAAATCTCTGATGTTTGGCGCAGTTGCCGGTTATGCGGCGGGGCAGAATCTTATAGCGCTCCGATAGAGATTTTTTGAGCCTCGTGACGTCCTTGTAATCTATATCATCTATTTTTTCCACACAAAAAGCGCATAATTTTCTCTTTTTGCGGATACGCATTCCGCCGCTTTTCTGTTCTCTGTTGTCCCTGTTGTCCCTGTTATCCCTGTCCAATTTGCGGACCCTCCTTAATATATTTTGGTATTTTTAAAACGGCAGATCGTCGTCGGAACTGATCTCCTCGAATTTCGGCGCGGATTCATAATTTGTCGAATACGACGAAGCGGAAGCGCTCGATTCGATTCCCGGTTCGGCGGCTCCCTCCGATACGCTTTTGCGCTCGACGAAAGAGATTTCGTCGGCGATGATTTCGACGGTGGTGCGCTTGTTCCCCTCTTTGTCCTGCCAGTTTCTCGACTGGATCGCCCCGCAGACCAAAATCGGTTTGCCTTTTGTAAAATATTTGCTCACAAACTCGGCCTGCGTCCTCCAGGCTACGATGTCTATGAAATCGGTTTGCTGGGGTTCGTTCGCCTTTTGGAACCTGCGTCCGACCGCGATCCGAAACGAACAGACATTTACGCCGGTGGGGGTGGTTTTGAGTTCGGGGTCGGCGACCATGTTGCCAATCAGTATGACTTTGTTAAAACTTGCCAATTGAATAACCTCCCAATCAATTCACTCAATTTTTTCTTGTTCTTTAGTTACATATCCTCGGGCTTCATTTTTCTTTTTTTATGACAAGCGAGCGCAGAATGCCGTCCGTGATGTTGAAAACACGCTCGAGCTCTGCGGGGAATTGGGGAGTAGAGCTGAAATTGATCAGCACGTAGTATCCTTCATCCAAAAACTGGATGGGATACGCGAGTTTTCTCATTCCCCATTCATTTTTCTCAATTACCGTCCCGTTTGCCGCTATCAGATTTGAAAATTTTTCAACGGCCGCTTTTATCCCCTCATCCCCCATGGTGGGGTTCAGGATGAACAGGGTTTCGTAATTCGAGATCAAATTACCCATTTCGATACACCTCCTTATGGACATATGGCCCGGTTTATCGATTAAAATCTCACGCCGGGCAAGGATTTAGTTATTTTTAGGCGCTTCTGCTATTATACACCAAAAAAAAGCGGATGTCAATAGAAAATAAAAAATTTACGATTTAAAAACCAAAAATCATTGATTTTTTATTTTATCTGTGATATAATCGGGGGGTGCGGAATGGAATATAAATTAAAGAAAGAGGTGCGCGTGAATTGACCGAAAAACTCACGCTTTTTGGTTTTAACAACCTTACCAAGACATTGAGCTTCAATATTTACGACGTATGTTACGCGAAGAGCGCGAAAGAACAAAAAGATTACATCGCCTATATCAACGAGCAGTACAATTCCGAAAGGCTGACGAATATACTGTGCAAGGTCACGGAAATCATAGGCGCGAAAATTTTAAATATATCAAAGCAGGACTATGAGCCCCAGGGGGCCTCGGTGAATATTTTAATCACGGAAGACAATCTGTCATCCCAGTTTATCGACGAATCGTGCAACAAGGGGGTTTTGACCCCAAAGGGCGCGGACGTCCGCGCGCATTTGGATAAAAGCCACGTGACGGTGCACACTTTCCCGGAATCGCATCCGGACAATTTGGTCTCCACTTTCCGGGTGGACATAGACGTTTCGACTTGCGGGACGATATCGCCGTTGAACGCGCTCGATTTTCTCATAAGCAGCTTTGATTCGGATATCATGACCATAGATTACAGAGTGAGGGGCTTTACCCGCGACGTCGACGGAATAAAATTGTTCATCGACCACAATATGCGCTCAATCCAGGATTACATAGCTGACAAAACCCTGACTAAATACGACGCGATAGATGTAAACGTGTACCAGTCCAACATATTCCACACAAAAATGCTGATAAAAGAGATAGAGCTTCAAAACTATTTGTTCAAAAAAGACGTTTACGAGCTCCCCCCCAAGCAGCGGCTCGAGATAACCGATGATTTGCGGCGCGAAATGATCGAAATTTTCAGCGGAATGAATATATATTAATAACTGACAGGAGCATTGAAATGGTAAAAACAATCGAAAGGGTAAAAAAATTCACTTTGCCCGTAGTGGTGACCAGGGGAGTGATAATTTTTCCGGAAATAAACATAGGCTTTGAAATAAACCGCTCAAAATCTCAAAAAGCGGTCGAATACGCCGAAAAAAACAATACGTTTGTGTTTTTTGTCTCGCAGGTCAACATGGAAAAGGAAGACCCGCAGCCGGAAGAAATATATAAGGTGGGGACGATAGCGAAAATAAAACACTCGGTAAAGCTGGCGGACGAAAACGTGAGGGTCATCGTCGAGGGGATCGCGAGGGCAGAGATTATATCCTATGATTTTACAAAAGAGTACATAACCTGCGACGTACTGCAAAAGGAAATATATCTCGACAACAACGGCGGGATAAAGGGCGAAGCCGCGATTTCGGAAACTATGAAAATATTCGAGAACTACTGCCGCTTTATCCCGAAAATATCCGGCGAGATAATGATGAATCTGCACTCCGTGAAAAATCCGGGGATTTTGGCCGACTTTATTTCCTCCACCATATATTTCCACCACGACAAAAAACAAAAACTGCTCGAAGAATTCGATCCCCTGAAAAGGCTTGAGCTTTTATGCGTCACAATCGAAAAAGAAATCGAAATGCTCGAAATCGAGGAACAGATACATAAAAGAGTGCGCGGCCAGATGGACAAAAACCAACGGGACTATTTTTTGCGCGAACAGCTGAAGGCCCTAAAACACGAGCTCGGCGAAGAGGAAGGAGCCGAATCCGAAACGGAAGAGTACTCAAAAAAACTCGAAGGGCTGCATCTGCCGGAGGAAATCCACGCGAAACTGAAAAAAGAAATCGCAAAACTGCAAAAACAGCCGGCAAATTCTCCGGATAACGCCGTCATACGAAATTATCTTGATATCTGCTTTGAAATCCCCTGGAACAAAAAAACGGAGGATTTCGTGGATATAGAAGCCGCCGAAAAAATACTGAACGACGACCACGACGGGCTTTTTAAAGTAAAGGAGCGCATCCTCGAATTTATGGCCGTCAAACAGATAAAACGCGAACTGAAAGGGCAGATTTTGTGCTTTGTGGGCCCTCCGGGTGTGGGGAAAACCTCGATAGCCGCTTCGATAGCCAAATCGCTGAAACGAAAATACGTGCGGGTGGCGCTCGGGGGCATACGCGACGAATCGGACATACGGGGCCACAGAAAAACATATATAGGCTCCATGCCGGGGCGGATCATAAACGCGGTGAGGGACGCCAAAAGCTTAAATCCGCTGATACTCCTCGACGAAGTGGACAAACTCACCAAAGACGCCCACGGGGACCCCGCCTCGGCTCTGCTGGAGGTTCTGGACTCGGAGCAGAACAAAGCTTTCAGGGATCATTTTATCGAGCTTCCGGTCGATTTGTCCGACTGTATGTTCATTGCCACCGCGAACACCACGGACGCCATCCCGAAAGCGCTGCTCGACAGGATGGAAATAATACCGATAACCAGTTATACCAGAAACGAAAAGCACACGATAGCCAAAAACCATCTCGTCTCCAAACAGGCTAAAAAACACGGCTTAAACAAAAGAAAATTCAAGATAACCGACGAGGCGCTGTATGAGATGATCGATTATTACACAAGAGAAGCGGGCGTCAGGAACCTCGAGAGGGAAATTGCCAATGTGTGCAGAAAATCCATAAAAAAAATCATACGGGAAAACAAAAAATCGATCACGGTAAACACCGAAGTTCTGCGCGAGCTTTTGGGGCACAGAAAATTCAAAGACGACTCGTATTCAAAAAAAGAAGAGATAGGCATAGCAAACGGGCTGGCCTGGACTGCGATGGGCGGGGAGATACTGCAGGTGGAAGTGGCCTCGAGCGAGGGCACGGGAAAAATAGAGCTGACGGGTTCGCTCGGCGAAGTCATGAAGGAATCGGCGAAAACCGCCATATCGTTTATCCGCACAATCGCGGCAAAATACAACATAGACCCCGATTTCTATAAAAACAAGGACATGCACATACATTTTCCCGAAGGGGCGATACCCAAGGACGGCCCCTCCGCGGGAATAACGATGGCCACCGCCATATTCTCGCAGCTCACGGGATACCCCGTAAAAAGCGATATAGCGATGACGGGGGAAATAACGCTCAGGGGCAGGGTGCTTCCCATCGGGGGCCTCAAGGAAAAAACAGTGGCCGCATACCGCTCAAAAATAAAAAACGTGATAATACCCGACGACAATGTCCCGGATTTGGAGGATATAGACGATGCGGTAAAAGAATATTTGAATTTCATCCCGGTGACCCACGCCGAAAAAGTATTTGAACAAGCGGTCATATTCCCCAAACCGGTCATCGAATGCCCGGAAACCGTCAAAATATCGGAAGCTTCCATCGATTTGTACTCCGATATAATGCCTCCTTTGGCCGGCGCGCTCCCGCAGCAGACATGGAACAAAAAATGATAAAAACGATAAATTTAAACAACACGAAATTTACCATAAGCGCGGGATTTTTGCCGCAGGTCCCCAAAGACGAAAAACCGCACATAGTTTTCGCGGGGCGCTCCAACGCCGGAAAATCCACGCTCATAAACAAATTGGTACACCAAAACAAACTCGCGCGCACTTCGTCGGCTCCGGGAAAAACGATGACCATAAATTTTTACGAAACCGACAAAACATTTTATCTCGTCGATCTGCCCGGATACGGCTACGCCAAAAGGGCCGAAACGGAAAGAAAGAGATGGTCGGGTTTGGTCGAGGGATATTTCAAAAAATACGCGGACAAAAACATGGCCTTGGTAGTTTTGCTGGTCGATTTGAAAGTGGGGGTCACCGCCGACGATGCGGATATGCTCGGATATATGGACAACTTTGCCATTCCGCATATCATCGTCGCCGCGAAAGCCGACAAATTGAACAAAAGCCAAAAACAACAAAATTTAGACGAATTGAAAAACGCGTATCCCAGCCGCGAAATCATACCCTTTTCGGCGCTTTCGGGCGAAGGCGCCGATGAAATCCGCGAAAGTATTTTGAAGTTTGTAAATTTGTAAAGGAAAACTGTAAAATGATATTGCATGAAAATTTTCAGATAAACGAAAAAGGGCGCCTTGAAATCGGAGGATGCGATTCCGTAGAGCTCGCAAAACAATACGGCACGCCCCTGTATGTCATGGATGAAGATAAAATCAGGCAAAACTGCCGCGCGTACAAAAACGCCGCGAAAAAATATTTCAAAGGCGGCGGAGATATAGCTTTCGCGAGCAAAGCGCTTTCTTTTAAAGGCATGTACAAAATCATACGCGAAGAGGGGCTCTGCACCGACGTCGTCTCGCCGGGCGAATTGGAAACGGTAAAAGCGGCAAATTTCCCCTTGGAAAAGGCGTATTACCACGGCAACAACAAAACCGATTTTGACATAGAATTCGGGCTTGGCCACAATATCGGCGTATTTGTGGCGGACAACACCGAGGAAATCGAAGCGCTCGGCGCATTATGCGAAAAATATGACAAAACGCAAAAAATACTGCTCAGAGTTTCCCCCGGCATCGACGCCCATACCCACGCCAAAATAACGACCGGCAAAGTGGATTCGAAATTCGGCATAGCGATACAGACAGGCCAGGCAAAAGAAGCGGTCAAAATGGCGTTGAAACGCAAAAATCTGGAATTTTTGGGCCTCCACTGCCATATCGGCTCGCAGATCACCGAAATCGGGCCGTTTATCGACGCCGCCGAGTGTATGCTCGAATTTGCAAAAAAAATAAAAAGCGAATGCGGGGTCGAAATCGCGGAGCTCAATCTGGGCGGAGGTTTCGGAGTGAAATATATAGAGGGTCAAGATGGGTTAGATATAGACCGCGGAGTTTTCGCGGTCGGAGAGTGCGTGAAGGCAAAGTGCGGCGAATTGAATATAAAAATCCCGAAAATAATTCTGGAGCCGGGGAGGTCGATCGTGGCGAATGCGGGGGCGACCCTTTACACGGTCGGCACAAATAAAAAGATAACGGGATATAAAAATTATGTGTCCGTCGACGGCAGCATGGCGGACAATCCGAGGTATGCCCTGTATGAATCGCCGTACACGATAGTGGCCGCGAACAAAATGAACGAGAAATGCGATATAGTCGCGGATATTGCGGGAAGATGCTGTGAAAGCGGGGATTTTATCCAGGGAGCAGTGCCGCTTCCCGACGTGAAAAGGGGCGATATTTTGGCGGTGCTTGTCACCGGGGCGTATAATTATTCGATGGCGAGCAACTATAACCGATTGCCGCGGCCCGCCATGGTCTTTGTCAGGGGAGGCAGCAGCGAAATAGCGGTAAGACGCGAAACATATGAAGACTTGATGAAAAACGAGGTGTGAAAGATGATAAAACAGCGAATCGAAAAAATCCGGCAAAAATTGAAAGAACAAAAAGAAGCTTCCGCTTTTATCATGGTCGCAGCCCAAAACAGAAGGTATATGACAAATATCCCGACCTCGAGCGGATATCTCATAATAACCCCGGAAAACGGATATTTTTTTACGGATTCGAGATATATCGAATTCGCGAAAAAAAGCCTCGGAGAGCATTACAGCGTCGAGCTGTACCCCAAAAATCAGGATTCCAAAAAGCATTACGGCGATTTGCTGAAATTAGAAAACATAAAAAACATACTGTACGAAGAAAACTATATATACCTGAAAACAAAAAAAACGTTGGACGAGTTGTTTTGCGGCTTTGCTCTGCTTGAAAGCGGCGGCATACTCGAAAAAATGCGTGAAATAAAAGACGCCTCTGAAATCGAGAATATAAAAAAAGCGCAGAATATCACGGATTCGGCCTTTTCGCATATCTTAAATCAAATATCTTCAAATATGAACAACATCACCGAAACCGATATCGCGGCAGAGCTCGAATATTTCATGAAAAAAAACGGATCGGGGACTCTGGCATTTGAAATTATCGCGGTATCGGGAAAAAAATCCTCATATCCGCACGGGCAGCCGGAAAATGTAAAATTGTCCAAGGGGTTTCTGACGATGGATTTCGGCGCGGTGTACGGCGGATATTGTTCGGATATGACCAGAACGATATGCCTCGGCAAACCGACGGCCAAAATGCTCGAGGTGTACAACACGGTAAAAACCGCGCAAAGCGCCGCCTTGAGCGCGATAAAAGCGGGAGCGGAAGGCGCCTCTGTCGACCGGGCGGCGAGGGGGATAATAAATGACGCGGGTTACAAAAATAATTTCGGGCACGGGCTCGGGCATTCGGTGGGGCTTGAAATACATGAATCGCCGAATTTCCCCAAATACGACGACGAAAAAAAGCCCGGTGAAAATGAAAAAGAAAAAATGATATTGTCTAAAAATACGGTTATGACGGTAGAACCGGGGATATATCTCGAAAACGAATTCGGCGTCCGGATCGAGGATTTGGTCGTTGTGACAAAAGAAGGCTGCCTTAATCTGACAAAAAGCGGCAAGGAGCTCATAGAGATATAAGTTTTTATTATGCCGGCTATTATAAAATAGTATATTCAAAACTGTTGCATTATTATGCAATATAGTGTATAATAATACAAAACTTAAGTTTTAATCTATATAATA
Source organism: Oscillospiraceae bacterium (assembly GCA_009785015.1). The sequence goes on from WQXD01000041.1 coordinate 19,186, forward strand.
TTCAAATGGAGGCAGAAATATGCAGGATCAAATCAATTTTCACGACGAATACATCATGGGTACCTACGGAAGGTACCCGGTCGTTTTGACGCAGGGAAAAGGCTCGGCGCTGAAAGACGCCGACGGCAAAAAATACATCGATTTTACAAGCGGGATAGGCGTTAATTCCCTCGGGGCGGCAAATGAGGCCTGGATTGCGGCGGTTTGCGGACAACTCGGAAAAATACAGCATGTGTCAAACTACTACTACAGCGACATAACCGCCAAATTGGCGGAAAAACTTGTAAAACTCTCCGGAATGGACAAAGTGTTTTTCGCCAATTCGGGCGCGGAAGCCAACGAAGGCGCGATTAAATTGGCGAGGAAATACAGTTTCGACAAATACCAAAAGGGCAGGGGAAC
>WQXD01000042.1 GCA_009785015.1 Oscillospiraceae bacterium
ATCGCCCGCCTTTTTTATGCTTATTATCCTTATCCATCCCTCTATATAGCCGGTATGCACCAAAAATTCCTTGTTCGGGGCCACAAACTGGTTTCCGTTTATCATCACATTGCCCTCTTTGGTGGTCCTTCCGGTGCTCTTCATGACCCCTATCACGTCGATTCTCCCCGGTACTTCGGTTTTTACTATATTTCCGCGCAGATCCACGACTTCATCGAAGGCGGGATTGCGGATATCGAGTATCTCCTTTATCTCCCCGATTTTTATGCTGTCGATGTTGATATAAAAAGAGACTCCGGGCTCGAAATACTGCTGGGAAGCTTCCTGTATGTTCCAGCCCGTTATGAATTCGATTTCAAATGTTTCGCCGTTGGCGTTCAGGTTTATTTTGTCGGCGAGATTATATCTCATCGCTATCCCCACAAGCGCCGCGGCGACAAAAAGGATTATGATCAAATCTATTATATTGAATTTAAATCCCGGTTTTTTTTCTTTGTTAGCGTTCAATTATGTTCCCCTCCTCATCCGCTTCCGCAAGGGACGTGCAGTTTCCGTAACTCACGAGATACGGAGTCCTGAAATTTATCGACATGCCGACCATGATCGGCTGGCCGTTCACCACAAATTTTATCTTGTCCTTTTTGCATTTGGCCAGCACCGTTATCACAACCTTGGAATAATCGGGATACGGCGCCTCTATTATCACCCCCGGCTCCAGATCGGTCGTGAGCGCGAAGGCGTCGGTTATTTTGATGTCCTGTACTATCCCCAATTCGTTTGTCCTGACGCTGTCTATTATTTTTGTCCCTTTTGTCATCAGATGCGCCGATGAAAGAAAATCGTTTCTGATCAAATCGATTTCTATGGTGTATAATATCGCGGTGTCTTCGCTGCCGCCCAGAACATCGTTGCCCAGCATAATGTAGACCACCAGCGCAACCGCCGCGAGGATGACCATTATCAGAATAAAATCGATGATGTTGAATTTGCGCGCTTTTTTTTGCGTTATGCCCGCGTGGTCCGAAAATTTTCTGCCGTCCATATTTTTTTGTTTTCACCTCTTTCTTTAAATCGCCTTTTTATTGTTTTTTGATGACGCATACCACCATTCTCGTCAAAAACTCTTTCAGCGCCGGGATTTTTACAAACCTCTCCTCTTTGTAATATTCTATGTTCAGGTTCAGCGCCGCGGTGAGTTTTTTGAATTTTTTTATCGTCATTTTGTTGATGTATGAAAAATATTCTTCGCCGTTTTGCCGCTTTGATATCCGCAGTTTTATCCGCTTTTCGCCGTCGGGAAGCTCTTTTACCAATTTCTTATACCCCCTAATCAGGCTTTTCTGCCCGAAAAACACGTGTACCCAGGGAATCCCGATCGCATCGGAGAGGTGCGCGCCGTAAGGGTGGTTATACGGAGGGAAATTGATGTACAGCCTGCCGTTTTGGGACAATACCCGCACGCACTCGGCCAGCACCGCGGCGGGGTCGTCCACGTGCTCCATCGCGTCGTTTAAAATTATCGAATCGAAAACCCCGCTGTCAAACGGTATTTCGGCCGCGTCCCCGAGCACAAACTCGAATTTGTCCGAAAGTCCCAATTTGGAGGCGAGTTTCGCGGATTCTTCGCCATAGGCTTCCACGATGTCCATCCCGGTCACGCGTTTTGCGCCGATGGAGGCGTAATAGAGGGATTTGCCGCCCGCGCCGCAGCCGATATCCAGAATGTTTTTCTCCTTGAACATTTCTTCGCGGGTGTAACGTTTGAGGTAAAACGCGATTGTGCGTTCCCCGTTTTCAAACTGCCACTCCGCATAGCTCTTTTCGCCGCTTATCTGCATATTAAACGGGTGCGGCGGCTTTTTGAACAGTTTATTGACCAAAAGCAGCATTTTATCACCTTTGCCCTTAGCTCGGTTTGACGGCGGATTCATCCGAGTTTTTCAACCCGAACCGGCACACCGCGGTAGTTATGGAAACGACAAGCCAGAACATCAGATAAACCCTGTAATTGTACCAAACATAGTCCGTAAGCCCGTTTAACAGAAATCCCGTCACCGCGCAAAGCCCGCCCGCCGCCGAAAGCCTGATGTATTTTTCGTTTGTTTTTTTGATCGCGGTGAAACAATGCTGCCAAAAGAAAAATACCGCAAGCAAAAAAATGGCAAGCCCCCCCGCCCCCAGTTCGACGCAGATCTGCAGATACAGGTTGTGGCTGTGGGGCGCGCCCTCAATGCCCGCCAGCGAATATTCCGGATATACCAGCCGGAACGCTTCCGTCCCCATTCCGATGCCCCAGGCTATATGGTCTTTGATCATCCTCAAAGAGGCCTGCCATATCGACACCCTGTAGGAAGTGGAACTGTCCGCTATATTGCCGATGGTGGTGATCCTCTGTATGATCGAATCGGGCAAGACGGCAGGGGCAAACGGAACCAGAAGCAGCATCCCCAGATATGCCACTATCGCCTTTTTGTTTATTATGATAAACAATATCAAAAGCGCGAATATGATCCCCAGCCATGATCCCCTCGACCAGGTATATACGAGACATAAAACGGAAAAAAGCGCGCAGACCATAAAAGGCGCGCTTTTTTTTATGCTGCCCGCTATAAACAGCGAAACTATCATGAAGGGTATCACGAGTATCAGATACTCGGCCAGCACGTTCGGATTTTCCAAAGTCGAGACGACGCGCCCCGAAATGTTTGCGAACATGCTCGCATCCTGCCATGTTCTGTCGGATACCCCGAAATAGTTCTGATATATCCCGTAGACCGAAACCGCAAATCCCGAAAACATCAGCGCGGACACGGATCTCTTTATCATCTCTTTCGACCTTATCATATTGACCGCCGCGAAATATATCAGAGCGAAACAAACGTACATCAGCGCCCGCCTCAGGCTTCCGCTTTTGGCCACGGACGACGCCCCCCCGAAGAACATCATGCCGCAAAACATCAGCACGAACAAATCGAAAATCTCAAAATCAAATGTCCTCTTTCCCCTTATCAATTTCAAAAAATAACAGGCGGAGATCAAAATACAGGGCCCCGCCCCGGTGATCACCAGGCCGCCGGGCGGCAAAAACGGAACCGCGGTCAAAAACAGCAGAAATCCCGCCTCGGGACGGCACAAAACCGCATACAAAACAGCCGCCCCCGCGAATGCGCCGCACAAAGCCGAAAGCGAACCGACCGGCGTTTTTATAAAATACGTCGCAATTCCAAGCACCATACCCGCCGAAAAACAGATGATATTCGTCCTTTTTTTGCTGTAATCCCCGTTTTTGCGCGAATTTTCGCGGGTATCGCCTTTTTCGGGAAATCTCAGGAATTTAAAAATAAGGGCGTTGCATATAAAGCTGCCGTACAGGGATTCGTATAACGACTGTTTGCCGAAAATAATCAGCAGAGCCGAAAAAGCGGTCAGCCCGATCCCCACGATCAAATCGAGCAGCATGGTGGCCGGGTCTTTTAAGACATACACTTTAATTAAATACATGATCGAAGAATAAAAGCCCAAGGATATGAAAAATATCCCGATTGTGCTCAGATTGGCGGACAATATTTTTTCAACCGTTTGTTTTACCCGGTGTATTACCACGCCGTTTTCGCATTTTACTATTATCGATTTTTTGATTTTTCTCACCGGGGTTTTCAACGGACTGGGTTCATATCCCTGAAATGTCCTGTAAAAAACAGATTTTTCGTAATATCTCCGGGAATTTTCATAACCTGTGAATATAAAGGCCGCAAAGCTCACGCCTATTTTTTGATAAAGCCAGTCCGCTATAAAAAACAAAAAATTTAAAATTTTACTGTTTTTGAATATTTCAATCACCTTCTGTTTTTTTATTTTTTTTGAGCATTTTTATAAAAATTTTCGCCTCTTCCGTTTTGAAAACAATGTTGGCCGCCATATAACAAACCGCTCCCGCAGCGGCGACAAAACCCGCGACTGCGATATTTTTGAACAGAACCGATTCAAATGCGTTATTTTTCAGTATATACTTCAGCGCTTTGGTGACGGCGAGCAAAACGCACGAGCTCAAAAATATTTTGGCGATGTTGAACAGAAACTTTTTGTCGAATATTCCCCTTATTTTTATCTTCAAAGCGGCAGCCAAAATAACCGCTGTAAGGCTCTGGCAGCACAAAACGGAAAAAGCGATATAAACCGGCGGCAGTTTTAGATACGATATAAACACCCGGCACAGCGCAAAATTCACCGCAATGCCCGAAATGGCGGCTATCATGGGAAATTTCACTGATTTTTTCGAATAGAAAATCCGGTTTAAAATCTCAATCGCGGAGAACATGATCATGGAAGGCGCGAGCATGGAGAACATCTCCGCCGTCGAAGCGGCCAATTCCGGCGTATATTCCAGACGCATGAATATGACCGCGACCGCTTCCGCCCTGAGCCCGTAACACAGGCACGCGACCGGCACAATCACAAAACACGCCGCCGAAAGCCCCCCCTTGACAATATCCGCGAAATTTTTTTCGTCGCCGGCGTTTTGCGCCAGTTTCGGAAACATATAATTGCATATCCCATACGTCAAAATCCCCGTGACAATCAAAAACAACTGCCACGAATTGGTAAAAGAAGCGACCGCCGCCCCGCTGTCGGGGCACATTGTCGAATAATGCAGGCCGATCTGTTTGCCCATCGGGACAAGCCAGGAGCCGGCCATCACGGGAAGCGCCAGGCCGGCGCATCTTTTCAAAGCCGGATTTTTAAAATCCAATATAAACCTGTATTTATACTTTTTTCTGATCAATGGTATGACGAGGGTTAGCAGCTGAATTATCCAGGAAACCAAATAGGCCGCGGCGAGCCCGTAAACCCCGAAATACCTGTTTAAAAACAAAAAATAGACCACTACGCCGAAATTCGAAACCGCCGAAACCAGCGCGGGCGCGATAAATTCGCCCTTCGACTGCAAAATCCCGGTCAGGCTGTAGACCGCCCCGGTAAAAATGATCATCGGAAACAAAATTTTCAGCAAATTGGAAGCCATCTCCAAGGTTTCTTCGTCAGTTTTGGCTATGAAGCCCACTATCTGCCTTGAAAATATGACGCCGAAAAAAGCCAAAAGCCCCGAAGCGAGCAGTACGGTATTTGTGAATATATTCGCGAATTTTTCGGCCTCTTTTTTTGTTTTTTCCGTTTTAAAGTCAAAGGAATTGTAAGCGGGGATAAAAACCCCCAAAACCGCCGCTCCGAACAATATGTCAAAAAAATCCAGCGGTATATTCAAGGCCACCGAAAAAGCGGTGTTCTGCGTGCTGCCGCCGTAAAGGGCCGCCATCATCATCTGTCTCGCCAATCCCAGAATTTTGGAAAAAGCGGTCGCGAATATAATCAAAGAGACCGTTTTTGCGGCTTTTTTGCTCCCGTCAATCATATCAAATCATTTTCTTTCAAAAATTTCATTCCGCTTTTGTCCAAAGCGCCGATATTATCTTTCAGCCATGTCTCAAAAAGGTCGGGGCGCCGTTCGGCAGTCAGCAAAACCGACTGTTCCCACCGCCACCGCTCTATTTTGGCGTGATGGCCGGAAAGCAAAACCTCCGGAACGAAACTTCCCATAAATTCACCGGGCTTGGTGTATTGGGGGTATTCCAAAAGCCCCGAGCTTATGCTCTCGTCGCGGTGGCACTCCGGATCCGACAAAACCCCCTCGGCAAGCCTGGCCACGCAGTCCGCCAAAATCGCGCAGGGCAGTTCCCCGCCCGTCAGAATATAATCGCCTATCGATATCTCCTCGTCTGCGACCATGTCCAAAACCCTCTGGTCAACCCCTTCGTAATGTCCGCAAATTATTATCAAATCGGTGTATTTTACCAATTCTTCGGCTTTTTTTTGCGTCAAAAGCTTCCCTTTGGGCGACATGTACACCGTCCTGGTTTTTTTTTCGCCGCCGATCTTTTCATTGACCGTTTTCCAGCAGTTGTATATGGGGGCGGCGGTCAAAAGCATCCCCATGCCTCCCCCATAGACCGTATCGTCCACGGTTCTGTGCTTGTTGTCCGAATAATCCCTGAGCTGGTGATATTCTATGGCTATGCATCCTTTTTTTTCGCCGCGCCCGATCACGCTCTCGCTCAGCACGGATTTTATCATTTCCGGGAAAAGCGTTATTATATGAAACCGCATATCAAAGCATACCTTCTATCAGCGTGACAAAGACCCCTTCGGCGAGATCCACCTTTTTTACGAAAGCGGGGACGTTTGGTATCATGATTTCCCTGTTTTTATTGTTTTTTTCGATGACTTCGGTTGTGACGACATAAATATCATGGGCCCCATTGTCAAAAATGTCCGACAGGATCCCGTATTTTTCACCCGTTTCAAAGTCAAATACGGGCAGTCCCGTCATGTCGCTTATAAAATAAGTGCCTTCTTCCAAGTCCGCGTCCTGTTTTTTCGCGTATAAAATTTTGTTTTTGAGCTTGGATATGTCTTCGACGGTTTGAATTCCTTCAAAAGAGGCGACAAGAAAGTTGCCGGCGGTCCTTATTTTTTCGACGACGAGAGGCTTTTGGCCGTTCTCATCGAGATAAAAAACCTTAAACCTCAGCAAAAATTCAGGGGTATCGCACCAGCTCTGAATTTTCGCCTCTCCCGAAAAGGAATGCGCCGAAGTTATTTTTCCCGCTTTTATATATTCGCCCATACTCTCAAATTATATCCACCGAAACTTTTTTGTTTTCCGCGTTCGCGCACGCCTTGACGAGCACCCGGACAGCTTTCGCTATTTTGCCTTTTTTGCCGATGACTTTTCCCATGTTTTCCTTGTCCACGCTCAGTTCCAAAATTATAATGCCGTCCTGTTCTTTTTCGTTTATGTCTATTTTCGCATCTTCCCCGATTATCGCGGCGACTATGTCGCGCAAAATTTCTTTCAAAATTTTTCTCCCCTCAATGTTATAACTTGGGCGGTCTTACAGGACGCCGCTTTTTTTCAGCAGGCTTTTGACCGTTTCTGTGGCCTGCGCCCCGCTTGCGATCCACTTTTTCGCTTTTTCTCCGTCGACATTTATTTCAACGGGTTCCGAGAGCGGATTATAATACCCTATTTCCTCGATAAATCTCCCGTCGCGGGGATATCTCGAATCTGCCACCACTATCCGGTAAAAAGGGGCTTTTTTCGCGCCCATCCTCCTGAGTCTGATTTTTACAGCCATTTTTGTTTGCTTCCTCCTAAAATAAAATTATATTTTCAAATATATATTTTCAAATAATAAATTTAAATTTATTAATTTGTTTTTTTGTATATACCTCAAAACGGCATTCCGGTTTTTCCGAATTTTTTCTTTTTGCCGCCGCCCATGTACTGCTTCATCATTTTGTTGGTCTGATCGTATTGTTTGAGCAGTTTGTTTACTTCCTCTACATTCGTCCCGCTCCCCGCCGCTATCCTTTTTTTGCGCGAAGAGTTTATTATATCCGGGTTGTCCTTCTCTTTTTTTGTCATGGATTTTATTATGGCCTCTGTTCTCGCGATTTGTTTTTCGTCGATTTTCGCGTCTTTCAACGCGTTCGGCTTGATTCCGGGTATCATGGAGAGAATCTGTTCCATCGAACCCATTTTTTTCGTCTGCTCGAATACATCGAGATAATCATCCAAGGTAAACGACTGGTCCCTCAGCTTTTTTTCGAGTTCTTCGGCCTTTTTTTCGTCGAAAGCGGCCTGGGCCTTATCCACTAATGTGAGTATGTCGCCCATTCCGAGTATGCGCGAAGCCATCCTGTCGGGAAAAAATTCCTCGAGCGCGTCGATTTTTTCCCCCGTCCCCACAAATTTTATGGGCTTGCCCGTGACATACCGGATGGACAGCGCCGCGCCCCCTCTCGTGTCCCCGTCGAGCTTTGTGAGCATCACCCCGGTTATATCCAGCATATTGTTGAACGTTTCGGCCACGTTGACGGATTCCTGGCCTATCATGGCGTCCACGACCAACAATATCTCATGGGGCTCTACGGCCTCTTTCATTCTTTTCAGTTCGTCCATCAAAATCTCGTCTATCTGCAGCCGGCCCGCCGTATCGATAAAAACGATATCGTTTCCGTTTTGCTTCGCGTATTTTACGCCTTCCTCGGCGATTTTTACCGGGTCTTTTTCTCCCGGCACCGAAAAAAACGGCGCCCCGGCCTGTTCGCTCACGATTTCAAGCTGCCTGATTGCCGCGGGGCGGTAAACGTCGCAGGCCACGAGCAGCGGTCTTTTGTTTTCTTTTTTCATCATCAGCGCCAGTTTGGCCGCGTGAGTCGTTTTTCCCGCTCCGTTCAGGCCCACCAGCATGACGATGGTCGGGGGCTTTGGGGATATCTTTATTTTTTCTTGCTTTCCGCCCATTATTTTGGTCATTTCCTCGTCCACTATTTTGACCACCTGATGGCCGGGCTGAATGCTCTCGAGCACTTCGGCTCCCACCGCCCTCTCGGTCACGCGGTTTACAAATTCCCTCACCACTTTGAAATTCACGTCGGCTTCAAGCAGCGCCAGTTTTATCTCGCGCATGCCTTCCTTGACGTCGGCCGCCGTGAGTTTGCCTTTGCTGCGGAATTTTTTGAACGCCGCGCTCATTTTTTCCATCAATCCATCGAACATATACACTCAAATCTCCGTTTTATATATTCACAGCACAAGATTTTTTACCGTATCCGCTATCGTATTTACGTTTTCATCAAAAATTTTTACGAAATTCAAGCTCGATTTCGCCATTTTTATATTTTCGGCGCATTCCTCTATTTTTTCGAACGCTTTTTTGTATTCCCCGAATTTTTCCGCGAAGCCGAGCTTTTCTTCCATCTCCTCCAAAATTTCCTCGCCGCGTTTTATCGCGTCCCGCACCCCTTGCCTGGTGATGCCCACATGCTCCGAAATTTCGGCAAGGGACAAATCTTCGTTGTAATACAAATCAATGGCGTCTTTTTGCTTGTCGGTCAATATATTTCCGTAAAAATCGAGCAAATAACTTATTTTATAATTTTTTTCAAACATTTTTTTGTCCCGTTTTTTGATTATACCGATTATATCGATAAAAAATCGTCCAAATGTAAAGCGCATCGCTTTACATTTATATATTATACTATATTTTTTGCCAAAAGTCAATAGTTTTTTTGTTTTATTAAATATTTACAAAATATTAACAAAAAACGGCAAAATCGCAACACAATTTTGATATAATGGATGGGTCAGATGGGTCATAAGGTCAAAAAAATCAGAAAGGTAAAACAACAAAAATGCAGGGTGACAAAAACGAAGGAGTTATATTAAAAAAAGACTACAAGCAGCTGAAAATCGATTTTGTGGGAAAAAGAAACATATTTTTCATTATAATCGGCGTTGTGTTTTTGGTGGGTTTGGTTTCGTTTTTCGTGAGGGGATTCAACTGGGACATAGATTTCGTCGGCGGCACGGTGACGGAATACAACCTGAACAAAGATGTTTCCCCCGACGACTTGAGCGATATCGAAAAAATGGTGACGGACACCCTGGGCTTCGCCCCCTCTTCCGTGGTGAGATCCGGAAACCCCGCCCGCCAGGTCGTGATAAAGACAAGGGACATAAGCTCCGAGCAGAGGAAAGCGATTTTTGAAGCGCTCGCCGGCGTATACGGCATGACGGAGGACGATATCTACATTTCAAACAATGTGGCCCCCACGGTGGGCCAAACGCTGGCGCAGAATACGATAATCGCAGTCGGGCTCACGGTGCTTCTGATGCTCGTGTATATAGTGTTCAGGTTTGAGTTTTATTCGGGGATCGCGGCCATTTTGTGCCTGATTTTCAATGTGTTTGTGATGCTCACATTCTACTCGCTCTCGCAGATACCGATGAACATGACGGTTATAGCGGCCTTTTTGACCATTTTGGGTTATTCCATAAATACGACCATAATAATCTTTGACAGGATACGCGAGGATATGAAACAAAAAAAGGGTTCCGGCGCGCAATTTAAAGATGTGGTCAATGAAGGCACCAACCGGACATTTGCCCGCTCCGTAAACACGACCATCACCACCCTGATGACTATAATCTGCGTATATATTTTGGGCGTCCCGTCGATCAAGGCTTTTGTCATGCCTTTGATTGTGGGGATTTTGGCCGGGTTGTTTTCGTCGGTATGCTTGTCCGGACCGCTCTGGGATCTGATCAGGCCTAAAAATTTAAAAATAAATAAAAAAGATAAATAAAATTCCGTCAGGCCTTTTTGTCGTCGTCCCGGTTTTTTGGATTTTTATGAAAAATTTTCATTATGCCTTTTGCCGCATTGGCCAAAATTTTGCCGAAATAGGCGGATTTGCCCGTTTTTTTCGTGTTTTTTTGGTCGCTTTCGGGATTTTTTACGTAATGCTCCGTTTCTTCGGGGAACCCTTTTGCCCTCAGTCTGTTTTCGGCGTATTCTTTTATCAGAACATAAATCACCGCAAATACCGGAACTCCGAAGAAAATACCCGGAAGCCCGAAAAACCCGCTCATCACGATTATCGAAAAAATGACCCAGAACGCCGGCAGGCCCACTTTCGGCCCCAGGACTTTCGGCCCGATAAAATTCCCGTCGACCTGCTGGAGTATGAATATGAACACCAAAAACCACAGAGCCTGCCATATATCGTTGATCGCCAAAAAGAACAGCGACGGTATCGCGCCGATAAACGGCCCGAAAAAGGGTATCACGTTGGTCACCGTGACAATAACCGTGATCAAGGCGGTATAGCGTATGTTGAAAATCGACATCACCAAAAAGCACAAAACGCCCACAATCAGCGAGTCCAATATTTTCCCGGTTATGAAACCCCCGAAAATTTCATGAGTTTTTCGCATTATCACCACAAACTTATACGCAAATGAGGTGGGAAACAACGCGAAAAGCAATTTTTTTGTCTGAGCTATGAATTTGTCCTTGCTGATGAGCAGGTAAATCGAAAGCAAAATGCCGAGGACGACATTGAAAATACCCGCGAATATCCCGTATATGATGTTTATCGTGCCGTTTAACGCGGTTATTATATACGACGAAAACAAATTCAGGGTATCTTCCGCCCAACGGCCGAATGTTTCCGCCACGTCGATTTTGAGCCCCAGGCTGTCGGCGTAATCTTGAACGGATTTGCCCAAATCGTTTAAAAATACGCCTATTTTCGAATCTGCGATATCTATCTCGCCCGCATCTGCGATTTCACCGGTTTCTTCGATATTTTCAAAGGTTTCATACGGGCTCAACAAGTCCGTGGCCCTCCCCGTGAGCTGCTGCACGCTCGCGATGACCTGCGGAATCACCATCAGAAGCAACAGGGTTATCAAAATCGCCGTGAACAAATATGTGGCCAAAATGGAAAATACGTTTTTTAATTTTTTGCCCAATTTGAAAAACACTTTATTCAAAAAAAACATCAAAAGGGGATTGAGCAGATAGGCGAAGATAAAGCCGTACAAAACGGGTGACAATATCTTAAAAAAACCGAGATACTGCCGCTGCGCTATAAAATCCCGGATGCCCAGTATAATCATTATGGCTGCGAAACTCACCGCGATGACTATAAAGGAATATATGGCTATCAGGGTATATTTTTTGTTCCGGTCTTTTTCGGTTTTATCTTTTTTGCCTTCGTTTTCGTCCTTCATAAAAAATCACCTCCGTTTTTTGTTTTATCTCGAGAAATATCGTGTCAGAGGAGTACAGCCGATGCGGGAATTAATTGTGAAAAAATCGCGGTTTGTCGCCTATGCCGCGAAAATCGGTTCCGAGGATGGGGCAAAAGCCTATATCGCCGAAATTTCGAAACAGCACAAAAGGGCCCGGCATGTGGCCTATGCGTATGTGCTTCCGGGTGCGGCGCGGTGCGGCGACGACGGCGAACCGCGCGGGACGGCGGGTCCGCCGATTTTAAATTCCATTCAAATGCGCAGCATGGAAAATGTGGCCGTCGTGGTCGTCCGTTATTTCGGCGGGATTTTACTTGGCAAAGGCGGCTTGATCCGCGCCTACGGAAAAGCGGCGGGTTCGGCCCTGGAAGAAATGGGCTCATGAACCGAGCTTTATTATCTCCGAGTCCCGTGCCGCTTCGACCAAGCGGAGCGCCTCGTCGTAATCAAAAGCGGTTATCGCGCCCTTTCCGTTTTCATACACGAGCGCGCCCAAAATCGCTTCCTTTCCGGGGTTGTCGGCCGCTTGCCATATCGCCGCCTGGGCGATTTCGTAACCGGCGCCGTTTTCATCCAAAACTTTCAGGAGTTTTATAAGCTGCGAGTTTTCCGCGAGCATTTCCACGGTGAAATAATCGCTTTCCCCGGGCGTGTCCTTATATATATTCATGCACGCCGTGTCTATATACAAAACACCGGACTGGCCGGCTCTGACGGAAAAATTTTTTTCTCTGCGGGCCAGCATGTTCTGCACATTTCCGCTGTTGGCGGCGAAATATGTCCCGAACGGTATCGTCACTTCGAGCTTGGAATCCGTTTTGTTTTGAATCCGGAGCAGATTGCGGCTTATCGAATCCCCCGCCGCGACCGCGGCGATGTAACCTTTGTGTATCATCGCGTGTATATCCCCGGAAAAATCCCCCCTTAATTCATAGGCCTTTTCCATGTCCTTATGCCCGGGGAATTTCGAGATGAATTCATCTATGAGTTCAAGGGTGGGCTCAAAGAGATATTTTTCCGAATATGAAGAATCGCCCCGTATTTTTTCGACCAATTCTTCGGCTTCGGACGCGTATCTCGAATCCGGGCGCGAATTTATGAAATCTATGAGCCAAAGAAGGCCCTCCTCGGAGCTGTGGTTTTTTTTGCTCTCTCTCCATTCCTTTTCTTCGTTATCTTCGGTTTCTTCCTCGGGCATCTCGGCGGGGGGGGCTTCGGTTTTTTCGCCGCTTTCCGTTTTCCGATCTTCGCCCGGCGCGGTTTTTTCGGTTGACGGGATTTCGTCCGGCTCTTTTTGGTCTTTCGCCGGATTTTCGCATGAGGTCAAAAAAACCGGAAAAACAAAGAGCGAGACCGCGAAAAGACAAAGCAAAAATTTCACGCTCTTACTTCGCATCATAGCCTAAATCAAACGCCGGCAGGTTCGCCTCGAACAACTTCGGATTCGATTCCCTGAGCGCGTCGATATATATGTCCCTGCCGACGCTGTCTTTCATCAGCTTCGCGAAAATTCCGATCAGGACGACGTTTGCCGCCCTGTCGTTTTTTGACTGCCGCGCCAGGGCAAATGCGTCCGCTTCGATCACTTTCACACCCATATCCGCTATTTTGGCTATTATATCCTCCGGGTATTTTTCCGCGCCCGTCATCACCGGCGCGGGCTCTATTTTTTGCGTGCTCATGATTATCGTGCCGCCTTTTTTCAGATACGGCAGCCACCTCAGCGCTTCAAGCTGTTCAAATGCTATGATTATATCCGCCTCTCCCCTGCAAATGACGGGCGAGTATATTTTGTCCCCGTATTTCACATATGTCACAACGGAGCCGCCGCGCTGGCTCATCCCGTGGACTTCCGAGACTTTCACATCGTAATTTAATTTCAAAGCGGCCGCGCCGAGTATCCTCGAGGCCAGAAGCGTCCCCTGCCCTCCCACGCCGACTATCATTATATTGGTGGTATTCGCTCCCATTTTTTAATTTACCTCGCTTATCGACTTGAATTTGCACAATTTTGCGCATACGCCGCAGCCCGCGCAAAGCGACTGGTCTATTTCGGCTTTTTTGTTTTCGAATTTGATCGCGGGGCAGCCGGAAGAAATGCACGCCCTGCACCCGCCGCACTCGCGCACTTCGTACTTTTTGTCTTTTTTGCCGCGCCCCGAAAGCAGGCACGGGCGCCTCGCGATCAAAACGCAGGGCTCGTCTTTGGCGAGTTCCCCTTTCAGGATTTTTTCCGCCGCGAAAATATCGCACGGGTCAAATATCTTTATGTTCTCTTCTTTTATTCCCGAAGCCGCGCATATCCCCTCTATGCTTATCGCGGGCGCCGCTTCGCCTTTTAAGGTATATCCGGTGCTCGGGTTATTCTGGCGCCCGGTCATAGCCGTTATGCTGTTGTCTAAGATCAACACCTTCGATATGCCTTTATTGTATGTTATGTCGATGAGCCCGGTTATGCCCGAATGCATAAATGTGGAATCCCCTATCACGGCTATGCTGTTTTTCGCGGACTTTTCCCCTCTCACTTTATCGAACCCGTGCAGGGCCGAAATCGAGGCTCCCATGCATAAAGTGGTATCCATAGCCGACAGCGGCGCGTTGGCGCCGAGGGTATAGCAGCCTATGTCCCCGCTTACAAACAGTTTGAGTTTTTTAAGCACATAAAACATGCCCCTGTGCGGGCATCCCGCGCATAAGACGGGGGGCCTCGCCGGTATGCGTACATCGCCTGTTTGGGTATATTCTTTTGTTTCGCCCAGAATCCTCTCCCGCAGAAGTTCCTGGGAATATTCGCCGGTAAGCGGCAGTATGTTCTTGCCTTCGGCATTTGCTCCGTGTTTTTTGCACCACGACTCGATCACGTCGTCGAGTTCCTCAATGACGATGAGCCTGTCCACATTCGCCGCAAATTCCAGAATGGATTTTACCGGCAGGGGATTGACAAGCCCGAGCTTGAAATATGAAGCGCCGTCCCCGAACACTTCCTTTGCGTACTGATACGCTATGCCGGAGCTCACTATCCCGATTTTTTTGTCGTTGTATTCGATTTTATTGAATTCGCAGATTTCCGCGAATTCCGCAATTTTCGCCATCCGCTCTTCGAGCACGGTATGCCTGTCCCTCGCGTATGAGGGCATCATGACGTACTTCGAGACGTCTTTTGCATACGGCTTCAATTCGATTTCCCGCCGTTCTCCGAGCTCGGCCACGCCCTGCGAATGTGAAATTCGCGTGCTCAGCCTCAAAATGACCGGCGTGTCGAATTTTTCGGAAAATTCAAAGGCGAATTTGGTGAACTTCAGGCATTCGTCCGAATCCGAGGGCTCGAGCATGGGCAGTTTCGCCGCTATCGCGTAATGGCGCGAATCCTGTTCGTTTTGCGAGGAGTGCATCCCCGAATCGTCCGCCACGCCGATCACAAAGCCGCCGTTTACCCCTATATAGCCCGATATGAACACCGGGTCGGAGGCGACGTTGAGCCCCACATGCTTCATGCCGCAGAACGCGCGCCCCCCGCCTATGCTCGCTCCGATCGCCGCTTCCGCGGCGACCTTTTCGTTGGGGGCCCACTCCGCGTATATTTCCCCGTACCCGGCCGCGTATTCCGTGATTTCCGTGCTTGGGGTTCCCGGATAGCTCGAAACGAACCTGCAGCCCGCTTCATACAATCCCCTCGCGACCGCCGCGTTTCCGAGCAGCAATTTTTTTTCGCTCATAATTTTTCTATCTTTTCCTTACTGTTATTTATTTAAAATTTCTTTTACTTTGTTTGCTATGTGCTCCGCCGTGATTCCGAATATATTCATCAGTTCCTCGGCCTTTCCGGAACGCCCGAATTCGTCCTGTATGCCGATTCTTCCCATCAAACACGGAGAATTTTCAGACAGCACTTCCGCCACCGCGCTTCCGAGCCCGCCGATTACATTGTGTTCCTCGGCGGTCACCACCGCTTTGGTCTTCGCCGCTTTTATGATTATGTCTTTATCTATGGGCTTGATCGTGTGTATGTTTACCACTGCGGCGTCTATGTTGTCATGGGCGAGAATCTCCCGGGCTTTTATCGCTTCGCCGACCATTATGCCCGTGGCGATGATTGAAGCGTCTTTTCCTTCGCTTATCTGCATCCCCTTGCCCATCTCGAATTTGTAGTCCGCGCCGAATATAACCGGGACGGCCAAGCGCCCGAAACGCAGGTAAACCGGGCCCTTGTACAGTATCGCGGCTTCGACTGCGGCCCTTGCCTCAACGGCGTCCGCCGGGTTTATGATCGTCATGCCGGGAATTGTGCGCATGATCCCTATATCCTCGCAGCACTGGTGCGTCGCGCCGTCCTCGCCCACTGTCACCCCCGCGTGGGTGGCCCCTATTTTCACGTTTAAATGCGGGTAACCGATCGCGTTTCTTATGGGCTCGAACGCCCTTCCCGCCGCGAACATCGCGAAACTCGACGCAAACGGTATCTTTCCCGTCGATGCGATGCCCGCTGCGACCGATACCATATTTCCTTCGGCTATTCCGCAGTTGATAAATCTGTCCGGAAATTTTTTCCCGAAAGCCGCGGTTTTTGTAGCTGATGAAACATCCGCGTCGAGCACGACCAAATCTTCGTATTTTTCTCCGAATTCGACGAGAGCGTTGCCGTACGCTTCCCTTGTAGCCATTTTTTCCGCCATTTTAAAATCACCCTTTTCTCAATTATATTTTTGACGCGAATTCTGCCAATTCTTCCATTGCCTTTTCGTACTGCGCCTTGTTCGGGGCGGTTCCGTGCCATTCGATTTTGTTTTCCATAAATGATACGCCCTTGCCTTTTGTCGTATGGCAGATTATCGCCGCGGGCCTGCCTCTGGTTTCCCCGGCTTGTGTCACCGCGTTTTCGATTGCCTCCAGATCATGTCCGTCTATTTCGATCACAAAAAATCCGAACGCCTCGTATTTTTTGCCGATCGGGGTGGAATCCATGACTTCGGCTATGGGGCCGTCGATTTGCAGCCCGTTGAAATCGATGAATAGACATAAGTTGTCGAGCTTGTAATGAGAGGCGAACATCGCCGCTTCCCAAACCTGGCCTTCCCCCAGTTCTCCGTCGCCCAAAATCGCGTACACTTTGTAGTCTTTATTGAATATTTTCGCGGATTTCGCCATGCCGCAGGCGGCGGAAACCCCGAGGCCCAGGGAGCCGGTGGTCATGTCCACGCCGGGGACGCTCTTCATATCGGGGTGGCCCTGCAGGTACGAGTCGCTTCTTCTGAATCCGGTAAGATCCTCTTTCGGGAAAAAGCCCTTTTCCGCGAGCGCGGCGTAGAGCGCCGGGGCCGTGTGCCCTTTTGACAAAACCAACCTGTCCCTGCCGGGGTCGTTTGGCTCATCTTTATTCACGTTCATCTTTTCAAAAAAAAGGTAAGCCAAAATTTCCGCGATGGAAAGGGAACCGCCCGGGTGCCCGGAGCTCGCGGAAAACACTTCGGTCAGCACGCTTTTTCTTATTTCGTTTGCCATCCGCGACAAAAATCGTTTTTTTTCGCTGTCCATCAAAATAATCCTCCAAAAATTACCATAGATTTACCGTCTATTGTACCACAGAAACGCGCGTAAGTCAACACAATTTTATCGAAAAATTTACAAATTTCTATTCTGCCTCATGTACGCCGTTGTCTTTTATATAACACAATTTTTTGCTCCCGCCGCCCACAAAATACGGCTCCGGGGGATATTTTACCGCGGTTTCATTTTCTCCGGCAAAATCCAATCTGTAGATATAATCTTTGTCGTATATGTGCTCGTACACCGGTTCGTATGCTATATGCATCTTTGTGATATATATCCCGTCGCTTGTGACCGCTATTACATCAAACCTGTCGTCGCCGAATTCATCGACTCCATAGATTATTTCGCTTTCCGCGCCCGGCTTCAATTCGCATTTGTATATGGCAAAATTAAAGCAGTAATACGCAAACCCGTCATGTACGGCGAGAAAATTGTTAAACCTCAAATCCGCCCATTCCGGATGGTTTATGACAAACAAATCCTCTTTGTTCTCAAATTCAATGTCTTTAAAAAGACATCTCGCCAGGGTATATATGTCTTTTTCATTTTCGATTTTCAGCGTTATGATATACCTGTATTTCTCATCCGCTCCCGCGATAAAATATTTCGAAGTCCCGCCGCGATATTCCGTTTTCCGCGAAATATCGTTTATGTCTATATAATATGTGGGAAAATAGCACGGATACAAATACACCGTATCGTTTGCTATATAATAAAAATTCGGACTGTTGAGTTCCACTTCATCATGAACAAGCTCCGGTTCCCCGCCTGATTGGCCCAAATCAATACGATATAAACCGTACCGATTGTCCAAATAATATAAATAATTTTTATATACGGTCAATTGAAAACCTTGTATACCCAAATCCTCGGTATCCTTTGTCTTTTTATTGATCCTCGTTATATTTTCTTCTTCGCTCGCGGAAGAAATATAGACATAATCCTTATCTTCAAAAACATATCTGGCGATAAATACATTGTTGAATTGAAAACGTTCCTGCTCATATACATCCTCTTGATTTGCCGAACACGACATAACGGATACAGCCGTAATTATCAAAATGATAATCGCCGCGATAAGATTTTTTGTTTTTTTATCCAATATGATCATACCCTCTTTTTCGCCTCGGTTCCCTGTTAATTAAATTTTTTCATAAAAATTTGTCCTCGTTATTATACCAAAATACAGGCGGTAAAGTCAAGTGTTTTTTTATGGTTGATACATTATTGCATTTATGTGTAAATCAAGAAATAAAAAGTTGCAATAATGTGTAAAATATGTCTTGAAATATTTGTAATAATGTGTGTTCGGATTGCTTGATTGCTGGTTTTCCGCACCCCGACTTTTATTTGGCAACCCGAAAGCTTTGTTTATGAAATTTTTATCACAAAAAACAGGGCATGATATTGACTATTTTGATTGATTATGATAGAATAGAGGTAAAGAGGTCGGTGAAATAATGCAATACGAAAAGTTTATATGGGACGAAAATAAAAATCAAAATAATATCAGAAAGCACGGAATTTCATTCGAAGAAGCTGAAACAGTATTCGCAGATGATTGTGCGGTATACATTTCCGACGATGAACATTCGCAAGAAGAAGAACGGTTTATTGTCATAGGAGAAAGCGCACTGGACAGGCTTCTTGTAGTTTGCCATTGCTACAGGGAGACCGATGGAATAATACGGTTAATTTCAGCGCGAAAAGCAGAAAAACGAGAAATCGATTATTATTATGGAGGTATAATGTGAAAGATTATTACGATTTTTCTAAAGGATTCAAAAACACGGAACGGGCTGAACGTTTAAGGGAAAACGGTTATAAGGTGACCGTTACTGATGGCGACTGCGAAGATGCAAGAGTTGTCCGCGAATATATTGTCACGCCCGAAGAAGTGCAGGCTCGCGATAAACGCCGCAAAAATCACAGAATCCAACATTTACACGCATTTGAATAATTTTAACTTTTCCTGAGCCAAACGCAGATTGGCTGGAGTTTAGAAAAAACAATCGGCTTAAATCATATGTGGGGAAGCAGCACGACGTTATAATAGGGCCGGTAGCAAACGATAGGGTTTATCCCACGTTGTTGGCTCTTTTAAGCGGACAATTCACTAGTACCCAGACCGAACAAAAAGGATGACAAAGATCAGAAGATGAGGGCGGGGTAAAGATGCCTGAGCTTGAG
>WQXD01000043.1 GCA_009785015.1 Oscillospiraceae bacterium
CCGCCACTTTGATTTCGAGCCCGCCGAGTTTGTACGAGGCTTTCTTTATGCCCTCGATGCCGCGGACCTCGTCAAAGTCTATTTTTTCCAAAGGCTTTTTTAATATCGTCTCCGCCGCGGTCCGGAGAGCGGCTTCCATGACCCCCCCGGTGGTCCCGAATATGAGGCCCGCGCCGGAACCGGTCGCTATCGGCGAATCGAATTCCTCATCGGGCAGAGAGTGGAAGTCTATGCCCGCGCGCGTTATCATCCTGCCGAGTTCGCGCGTGGTGATCGCCACGTCCACATCCCTCGCCTCTTCCCCGCCCGCCGCCTGACCTTCCCTTGTCAGCTCGAATTTTTTGGCGGTGCACGGTATCACGGAGACCACGCATATGTCCTTTGGGTCGAGCCCCTGTTTTTGGGCGTAATAGGATTTGTATATCGCGCCGAACATCTGCTGGGGGGACTTGCAGCTCGAGAGGTTGTCGATGAATTCGGGGAAATAATGCTCGCAGTATTTTATCCAGCCGGGCGAGCAGGAGGTTATCAGCGGGAGCTTGCCTTTGTTTTGAATCCTCTCTATGAGCTCGTTGGCCTCTTCCATAATCGTCAGGTCGGCGGTCATGTCCATGTCGTAGACCCCGTCAAAACCCATGCGCTTCAGCGCCGCGACCATTTTACCCTGGACGAACGAGCCGGGTTCCATTCCGAAACATTCGCCCAAAGTGGCGCGGATCGAGGGAGCGGTGCATATGACCGTGTGTTTTTTGGGGTTTTCTATGGCCTCCCAGATTTTTTGGGTGTCGTCTTTTTCGTACAGGGCGCCTGTGGGGCAGGCCACTATGCACTGGCCGCAGGATATACAGGGCACATCCGCGAGGTTTAATTCAAAGGCGCAGCCTATGTGCGTCTCAAATCCCCTGTCGTTGGCCCCGATTACCGATATATCCTGCAATTTGTTGCACGCGGCCACGCACCGTTTGCATTTTATGCACTTGTTGTTGTCCCTGACCAAAAATATCGTCGAATGCTCCACCGGAAATTCGGTTCTTTCGCCTTTGAAATAATTTTCGTCGTCCACCGAAAAATCCTTGCACATCTTTTGCAGCTCGCAGTTCTGGTTCCTCACGCAGCTCAGGCAGTCCTTCTGGTGGTCGGACAAAATGAGCTCGAGGTTGATCTTTCTGGCTTTCTGGACTGCGAGCGTATTGGTCTTTATTTCCATATTCTCGGATATGGGCTGCACGCAGGCGGCCACGAGCGACTTCGCGTTTTTGACCTCGACCAGACAGATCCGGCAGGACCCTATCGCGTTTATATCCTTCATGTAGCAGAGCGTGGGGACGTCGATGGACGCCGCTTTGCACGCCTCGAGTATCGTCAGGTCTTTTTTGACGCTGTATTCTTTTCCGTTTATTTTTATATTTATATTATCCATAGTGCTGTTTATATCCCTCCTAACAAAAATTCACCTTTTTATTATAGCGTCAAATCTGCATTTCTTTTCGCAGGCGCCGCATTTTATGCATTTTGACCGATCGATCGCGTGGGGTTTTTTGACCTCGCCGGAAATCGCCTGGGTGGGGCACACTTTCACGCACGCGGTGCAGCCCGAGCATTTATCTTCGAGTATCGTGTATTGCAGCAAATTTTTGCATACGCCCGCAGCGCACTTTTTGTCCTTTATATGCTCTTCGTACTCATGCCGGAAATACCGCATGGTGCTCAGTATCGGATTGGGCGCGGTCTGCCCCAGGGCGCACAGCGAGGAGACGTTTACATGTCTGCACAAATCCTCGAGTTTTTCCAAGTCGCCCGCTTCGCCGTTTCCCGAAGTGATTTTTTCGAGCATTTCGTATATGCGCTTGGTGCCTATCCGGCACGGCACGCATTTTCCGCAGGACTCGTCGACGGTAAAATCCAAAAAATATCTGGCTATGTCCACCATGCAGGTGTCCTCATCCATGATGATGAGCCCGCCGGAGCCCATCATCGAGCCGATAGCGGTCAGATTTTCGTAATCGATCGGGGTGTCGATCAGGCTCGCGGGGATACATCCCCCCGAGGGGCCGCCCGTCTGGGCCGCCTTGAACTTTTTGCCGTTGGGAATCCCCCCGCCGATCTCTTCCACGATTTTGCGCAATGTGGTTCCCATCGGTATTTCCACAAGGCCCGTGTTTTCGATTTTTCCGCCCAGGGCGAACACTTTTGTGCCCTTGGAGTTCTGGGTCCCCACGGAGGAAAACCATTCGGCTCCGTTTAGTATGATCTGCGCGATATTGGCGTATGTCTCCACGTTGTTTAATACTGTGGGCTTTCCGAAAAGCCCCTTGACTGCGGGATAGGGCGGCCTTGGTTTCGGCTCCCCGCGGTTCCCTTCGAGCGAAGTGAGTAGCGCGGTTTCCTCCCCGCACACAAACGCGCCCGCTCCGAGCCTTACGGTTATATCGAAATCAAATCCCGAGCCTAAGATATCCTCGCCCAGAAGGCCTAAGGTTTTCGCCTGGTTTATCGCGATTTCAAGCCGTTTTACCGCCACCGGATATTCCGCTCTTATATATATGTAGCCTTCATTTGCCCCAATCGCGTATCCCGCTATCGCCATGGCTTCGAGCACCGCGTGGGGATCCCCCTCCAGCACCGACCTGTCCATAAACGCGCCGGGGTCGCCTTCGTCGGCGTTGCAGCACACATATTTTTTGTCCGAGACGGGCGCCGCGGCCAGCTCCCACTTTCTTCCCGTCGAGAACCCCGCGCCTCCCCTGCCCTTGAGCCCCGAATCCTTGACGCACTGAATCACCGACTCGGGCGTCATTTCACCAAGCGCCTTGCCGAGCGCCTGATAACCGTCGTTTGCTATATATTCCTCTATGTCCTCGGGGTCGATGACCCCGCAGTTTCTGAGCGCTATCCTTTTCTGGTTCTTGTAAAAGGGGGTGTCGTTTATCGACAGTATCGAGCCGAGGGCGTCCTTGTCATAGATAAGGCGCTTTACCGGTTTGCCCTTTATGAGGTGCTCCCGGACGATTTCGTCGGCGTCTTCCGCGGTGAGTTTCGCATATGTCACGGCGCCGGGGTATACCGTCATCACCGGTCCGACGGAACACAGCCCGTGGCAGCCGGTCGCGACCACTTTTATTTCGTCTTCGAACCCATACCGTTTTATGGATTCCTCAATTGCCGAGGTGACTTCTCTGCAGCCGGAAGCGGTGCACCCCGTCCCCTGGCAAATCAATACATGAGAACGTATCATCAACTTTTAACCTCCAAGTATTTTTATTTACTTCAAATTCGCGGTCGCCGCGCCTATTGTGTAATCAATCGCCGTTTTGCCGCCGATTATATGGCTGTCTATTATTTCCCTCGCCTTGTTCGCGTCTACTTTGGCATAAGTGACTTTTTGTTTTCCGGGTTCAAAAACCTCTATTATGGGCTCGTATTCGCAAAGTCCGATGCAGCCCGCCTGCGCCAGTGTCACATTATCGAGTTTTTTTGCTTTTATCTCTTCCCCGAGGGCCTCCATTACGGATTTCGCCCCCGCCGCCATCCCGCATGTGGCCATCCCCACGACGATTTTGATGCCGCCTTTTTTTATCGCGAATTTGACTTTG
This sequence comes from Oscillospiraceae bacterium, assembly GCA_009785015.1. The sequence goes on from WQXD01000043.1 coordinate 3,594, forward strand.
GCGTTTTCCCTGAAAGCGTTGAGTTCCGCAGCGCTTTTTATTTTCATTTTATCCGTTTGCCTCCTTATTTTGATTTTACGTTGTTTTTATACTTCGCCAATATCGCGTCGATTTCCTCGAGCTTGAGCCTGCCGTAGACGTCCTCGTTTATCGTCATCACCGGGGCGAGCCCGCAGGCCCCTATGCATCTGGTCGCCTCCAGCGAATATTTCCCGTCGCTTGAGGTTTCCCCGGATTTTACCCCCAGACTTTCCGATATCTTTTCGAGTATCGCCCCGTTGCCCTTGACGTAGCACGCCGTCCCGAGACATACCGAAATCGCCGTTTCGCCTTTGGGGTTGAGCGAAAACTGCGAATAAAACGTCACCACGCCGTAGATTTCTTCCAAGCTGATCTCCATTCCGTCGGCGATCATCTTCTGGACTTCTATGGGCAGGTATCCGTAGATGTTCTGGGCTTTCTGCAAAACCGGCATGAGGGCCCCTTTGGTGTTTTTGTATTCGTCTATGACCTGGGCGAGCATTGCTTCCTGTGTCTGCGTCCCGTGAAAACTCACAGTCGTCATTTTCTTTTTCATTAACTTACCTCCGATATTTTATCAATAAATAATTATATATAATTATACACCGATTATGTTATTTGAATCTTATAGAATTGTTAAATTTTTAACAATTTCTATTCAAAATTTTCGCTGTTCATGGTCATCTCGATAAACTGCTGTTTTGTTATAAGAAGTTTTCGGGGTTTGGAGCCCTCAAAGGGCCCGACCATGCCCATTTTTTCCATCGTGTCCACGATTCTCGCCGCCCTGGCGTAGCCCAGCGAGAGCTTGGTCTGCAGCAGCGAAGTGGATATGCGCCCGTTGTCGAGCGCCACTTCGATTGCGGATTTCAGCATGGAATCCTTTCGAAATTCGTCGTCGGGGTCGATTTCGTCTTCTTTTTCCTTGATTTTGGCGCCTTTCGTGTTGGTTTTGGCGGCTTCCTGCTCGATTTCGTCCGCGATGCCCTCGTCATACTGGCCGTCCGACTGCGCCTTCCAGAAATCCACCACGCTCACGCGGTCGCCGTCGCTGATATATGCGCCCTGGACGCGTATGGGTTTGCTTCCCGTGGGAACATAGAGCATATCGCCCAGCCCTATCAGTTTTTCCGCCCCTCCCATGTTTATTATCGTTCTGGAATCCTGAGGGGCGACCACCGTAAAGGCTATCCTCGTGGGGATGTTGGCCTTGATTAAGCCCGTTATGACGTCCACCGAGGGCCTCTGCGTGCCCACGATCAGATGCAGCCCCGCCGCCCTCGCCTTCGCGGCGAGGCGGTTCACCGACTGTTCCACATCCGCGGGGGCGGTCAGCATCAGATCGGCGAGCTCGTCGATGATTATCACTATCTGCGGCAGCGGCTCCGAAAGCGGGTCGTCTTTTATCGACTCGTTGTACGACTTGAAATCCCGCACTTCCCTTTCCTCGATGAGTTTGTATCTGTTTTCCATTTCGTTCACCGCCCAGGACAGCGCCCCCGCCGCTTTTTTGGGGTCGCTCACCACCGGCACGAGCAAATGGGGTATCCCGTTATATATGTTCAGCTCCACTTTTTTGGGGTCGACCATGATAAATTTCACTTCTTCGGGGGAAGCTTTATACAAAATACTGGTGATGATGGAATTTATGCAGACCGATTTGCCCATGTTGGTGGCCCCCGCGATCAACAGGTGCGGCATTTTGGCGATATCCGAGTATATCGGCTTTCCGGCGACGTCCATTCCCAGCGCGATCGTTATTTTGCTCGCCGCGTTTGAAAACTGCGGCTCTTCGATAAGCGAGCGCAGATACACGATTTCGCGCACTTTGTTGGGCACTTCTATGCCTATGGCGGCTTTTCCCGGTATGGGGGCTTCTATGCGCACTTCCGCTGCCAGGTTCAGCGAAATGTCATTTGCCAGATTGACGACCGAATTCACTTTGACCCCCGAATCCGGCGATATTTCGTATCTCGTTATCGAAGGCCCCCTGGAAAAGCCGTAAATCTTCGTTTTTACCCCGAAACTCGCGAGGGTTTCGATCAGCTTTTGCGCCGTGGTTTGCAGTTCCTCCTTTATATCCGAATTCACTGTGCTCGTGTCTTTGTTCAGATAGGATATGGGCGGGAATTTGTACTCTTTTTTTAGGGGTTGGTCTTCTTTGTTTTCGGGGTCCGCGGACTCTTCGGCGTTTATCGTGTCGGGTTCGTCGTCTCTTTCCTGCGGCGCCGAATCCAAATTTTCCAATTCGCCCACTTCGAGATTTTCGGGAATTTCAAAATCGGCCGATTCCGGGGCGTTGCACTCTTCTTCGCCGCTTTTTTCGGCTTCGAATGGGAAATCTTCGAAATGTATCGGATTTTCGGCTTTTTCGGTCTTTTCGGCTTTTTTTGCATTCGCCGAATCTATTTTTTCCGTTTCCTCGGTGAAATTGCTGGCAAAGGGGTTATCCCCCATTTCAAAGCCGTTTTGCTTTGAGTTTTTTCCGGCTTTCCGCGAATTAACGAGATCGATGGGCACGTCGTCTTCAAAGGGTTTGAAAGCTCCGTGGGCAGGCGCGGGGGCAGTTGGACGCGCTGCGGTGTTTTTTTGCTGCGGGGGGGCTGCGGAGCGGGGGGGCCGGGTGAGCTTTTCCGTTTGGACCGGTCTATTCTCTTTATACTCTCCCACAAGCGCGATTACGCGCTTTGCAAGCCCCATGGGGGTATATCCGAACAAAAACGTGCAAAATACCGCCGAGAGGGGCACTGCAAATATCCAGGCGCCGATAGTGCCGACGCAGCGCCTCAGGGTTTCCGCCAGATACCCTCCGAAAACCCCGCCCCCCTTTGACATTTTGCCGCTGTCGAATATCTTGGAGAGGCTGTAGCCCGCTTCGGGGCTTTCTTTCCAGCCCAAATGGAACATCGAAGCGATTAAAATCAGGCAGATCGCGGAAAATATGAGCCTGTATTTGAAAAAACCGCTCTTTATGTCCCTTTTTAAAAATACCGCTATGCCCATCATCAAAATCGGAACCAATATCGAAACCGCCCCGAAAAGCCCGTAAAACATATTGCGGGTAAAAACCCCCACGCCTCCGACACTCTCCGGGCCGCTGATGAAAAAGGCGGCGAGTATGTATATGGAAAGCGCGGTCAATATGTACGGCGCGATGTTTTGCGCGATTGAACCCGGCTCGGATTTTTCGCGGTTTTTCGCGGCGTTTGCCGCTTTGGGTTTGGTTTTTGTTTTTTTGCCCGCGGCCGCCGGTCTTTTTTGGGGCGGCCTTCCCCGGCCCGCCGCGCTCTTTTTTCTTTTTTGCTCCATTTTATTTCCCCTTTTTTATCCGAAAATCAACGCGAGAAGTCCCGCCGCGAAACAGTATACGGAAAACACCATGAAATTTTTTTTGCGGACTATTATATTTATGAGCACAATCGCGGCCAGCGCCGCAAAAAACGCGAAAACGAAACCGATCAAACATGAGGCGACTGCAAAACCCGTTACATCCGGGCTCGATTTCGCGAAGTCCGCGAATTTGAACACGCTCGCCCCCAGTATCGCCGGAATCGACATGATAAATGAGAATTTTACCGCGAACTGGCGGTTGAAATTGTTCAGCAGCCCGCCCGTTATCGTGGAACCGGATCTCGATATCCCCGGTACGACCGCGATGAGCTGGCATAAACCGACAAACAGCGCGTTTTTCGGGAGCGCGGTTTTTTCGTTTACATCGCCTGCGGTTATCATATCCGAGAAGAACAGTATCACCGAGTTTATCAACAGAAAAACGCCTATGATCTTCGTGTAACCCGATAAAACCTCTATCTGTTTGTCCAGAATTGCCCCGGGCACGAGCGGAATGGTGGCCACAAGCAAAAGCAAAACAAGCCGTTCGCCGGAAGGGGCGGTTTTATATTTGAATTTTCCCTTGAAAACTTTTCCCATCAGGGCAAAAAAACCGAAAAACATGTTTTTTATATCTTTGAAATACACGATGAAAACCGCGGCGAGAGAGCCGAGGTGCAAAATGAGGGTGAACAGTATCGCGTCGTCGAATTCCAATCCGAATATGTTTTTGAGTATGGCCAGATGCCCCGAGCTCGAAACCGGCAAAAATTCCGTAAGGCCCTGGACTATTCCGTAAAACGCGCATTTTATCAATTCCAGCATAAAAAACTCCCAAATAATATAATAATATTTTAAATTTTATCCAAATCAAAGATCAGATCCGATATATCCGAAAACGCCTTTATATCCAGCTGCTCGCCGCGTATATCTTTGTTCCCGGTTACCGCCGCCACAATTTCCGAAACTTTTCCCTTATCGAGCCCTAAGTCCGAAGACAGCGCGTTCGCCAGAGTTTTCCGCCGCTTTCCGAATGCCGCCTCTATAACCTTGTACATCAGCGCCTCGTCTTTCGGGAGAGCGGCAGCCTTTTTGTGAGGGGTTATGTTCACCACCGACGAGAGCACTTTCGGGCAGGGATAAAAATTCGACTTCGCCACGTCGAACATCTTTTTCGCCGTTCCGTAATAGCAGACAGCCGCCGCTGTCGCGTTATATCGCTCGCTGCCCGGATCGGAACACAGTTTATCCGCCGCTTCCCTTTGGACCATTGCGGTTATATTGTCCGGTTTTGCCCCGCTTTTCACCAATTTCATGACGATGGGGGTGGTGATGTAATAGGGCAGGTTCCCGCAGATATTGACTTTTGCGCAGCCTTGAAATTCGTTTTTGATCAATTCGTCCAGATCCGTTTTCAATATGTCCCCGAATATGATTTTCAAATTGTCAAATTCCCCAAGCGTTTCCCCCAGCACGGCTTCAAAGCCCCTGTCAATTTCGATTGCGACTACTTTTTTGTACAAAGCGCAAAGTTCCGAAGTCAGCGCCCCGGCTCCCGGGCCTATTTCTATGGCGCCGCAGCTTTGGCCCTCATATCCGCCGAGGCTTATTCCGGCGGTCTTTTTTGATATTTCCGTGTTGGTCAAAAAATTCTGGCCCAAGGATTTTATCGGATTTTTATTATATTTTTCAAGAATTTTTTTTATTTGTCTTAAATTTGACATATTTTTTTGTTATGATGTAATAAATAAGGTACCATACAGTTTATTATATTATACATCTGTTAACAAAATATGACATGAGGGAGCATTTTCGTGGATAAACCAAAAATCAATTACGGGCAGGTGATAGACCTCCTTTCAAAAAACGGGCTCGTGGAAAGATACAGTATAAAAAACCCGGAACAGGAAATCGGATATATTTCATATACTTCGGAGGATATCGCCGAAAACACCCTGTTTTTTTGCAAGGGGGCGCGTTTTAAAGAGCAGTATCTGAGCGAAGCGGTGCAAAAAGGCGCCGTCTGCTATATGTCAGAGCGAAAATACGATTCCGTCGGTCAAAAAACCGGGTATATAATCACAAACGATATACGGCGCTCCATCGCGGAAATCGCGCCGCTCTATTACGGTTATCCGTATCAAAAGCTCACTCTTGTCGGCGTCACCGGCACAAAAGGCAAAACCACAGCCGCCCATTTTATCAAGAATATATTGGACGAATTTACAAACTCCGAAACCGGGCTCAGTTCAAGCATACAAAAGTATACGGGCCGCCGGAGCGAAGAATCCCATTTAAACACCCCAGAGCCCTGCGATCTGCAAAAATATTTTCACGAATCGCTCGCGAGCGGCATCAAATATTTCACAATGGAAGTGTCGTCGCAGGCGTACAAGGCGGACCGGGTGCGCGGCGTCACATTTGACAACGGCATATTCTTAAACATCGCCGAGGATCATATAAGCCCCGCGGAACACGAAAATTTTGAAGATTACCTGAGCTGCAAAACCGAATTTTTAAAAAACTGCTCAAATATTGTGATAAACTGCGAAACCGATTGTTTTGATAGGGTGCTCGAAGCGGCGAAAAGCTCCGAATCCTTAAAACAAATCACCCTTTTCGGCGGCGAAAAAGTCAAAAATTCGTGCGATTATTATTATTCGGATGTAAAAAAAGAAGCCCGGGGCACCTCTTTTTGCGTAAAAAACGACAAAACGGGGTATTTCGCGGAATTTACGATAATGATGCCGGGGCGCTTCAACGCCGAAAACGCCGCGGCGGCAATCGCAATGTGCAAGACGCTCGGCATCGACGACGAAAGCATAAAAAAAGGGCTGTTGAAAACCAAAATCCCCGGACGCATGGAGGTCTTCGAGAATGGGGGCGTCACCGTTATCGTCGACTACGCCCACAACCTTCTGAGTTTTACCAAATTATACGAGTCCCTTTCTATCGACTACCCGAACCAAAAGATAATATCGGTCGGCGGCGCCCCGGGCGAAAAGGCGTACAGGCGACGAAAGGACTTCGCCGATGTGGCGGGCAAAGCCTCGGACTATGTGTACCTCACCGCCGAAGACCCGCAGTTTGAGGATGTGCAAACCATATGCGAGGAAATCGCGGGGTATATGCCCTCTGTCCCACATCAGATAATCTGCGACAGGGCCGAAGCGGTGACAAAAGCGGTGAACGGAGCCAAACCCGGCGATGTGGTGGTGCTGCTCGCCAAAGGGGGGGAAAACTATCAGAAAGTCAGGGGGAAATATGAATTCTACGAATCCGACGTCACAATCGCCAAAAATATTTTATATCAAAAAGCTTGAAAGCGGGGTAAACATATGAGCGGATTTGCCGGATATTTCGGCGAAAAAATCCAAATAAACGAAAATTTCGCGGCCCGAATGTGCGCCAAAATAGCGCACAGGGGTACGGAAGAAGATTTTTTTTCGGACGGCGCCTTCGCGGCGGGGGCGAGGTTTTCCGCGGTCACGCCGGAGGACCCGGACCGGCTGGTATATAACGAAGAAAAAAATCTCGTGATTTTTTTCGACGGCAGGATATACAACTCAAAACAAATCAAATCCGAACTCATCGGTCTCGGCCATTTGTTTTCGGGTTCTTCCGACGCCGAAGTCGCGCTGCACGGCTATGAGCAGTACAAAAGCGGCCTGCCATCGAGGCTCCGGGGGCCGTTCGCTTTTGTGATATATGACCTAAAAACGCGTGAGCTGTTCGGCGCGAGGGATCATTTCGGGGTTAAGCCGCTGTACTGGTACAAAGACGAGGGTCTGTTTATGTTCGCCTCGGAGATAAAAAGTTTTTTGGCCCACCCCGGCTTCAAAAAAGAGCTCAACAAAACCGCGCTGAAAATGTATCTTATATTTCAATATTCCGCCTTGGAGGAAACTTTTTTTAAAAACGTTTTCCGGTTTTTGCCGGGCTGCTTTTTCACATACAAAGAAGAAATCCTGGAAACTACGCGGTACTTTGAAATAGAATACAAAACCGAAAACAACGCCTTCAAAAACTGCGCCGGCATATTGGAAAAAACGCTGAAAGATTCGATAGAGCGCCACAAAAGCGGCGATATTGAAATTGCGGGCTTTTTGTCCGCCGGGGTCGATTCGAGCTTTATCGTTTCGGAGGCAAAACCCCAAAAAACTTTTTCAGTCGGGTTTTCGGCGGACGGTTTCGACGAAACCGCCTGTGCAAAAGAGCTCTCGGATATATTAAAACTCGAAAACCGCTCAAAAATCGTGTCCGCCGATGAATTTTTTGAGATATTGCCCGAAGTGCAGTACCTCTGCGACGAACCTTACGCGAATTTGTCCGGTGTGCCGCTGTATTATCTGGCAAAAATGGCTTCCGCCCATGTGAAAGCGGTTTTTTCGGGCGAAGGCTCCGATGAGTTTTTCGCCGGATATCTGCCGTATGCCCAGTCGCGGTTTTCGAATATATATTCAAAGCTCCCATTCGGGCTCAGGAAATTTTTGGCCAGAGCGGTCAAACCGCTTCCGGATTTCAAAGGCAAAAAAACGATGATACAGCACGGGCAAAAAGTCGAGGACTACTACACCGGCCAGTCGTTTATAATGGACGACGGCGAGGCAAATGACATTTTAAGCGAAAGCTATAGAAGCGAAATGAGCTACAGGGATGTGACCGGGCCGTATTTTGAGCGGGCAGCCAAATACGGCGATTTGACCAAAAAGCAGTATCTGGATATGCTTTTGTGGCTCCCGAACGATATACTGCTCAAATCCGACAGAATGAACGCCGCGCATTCGGTCGAGATCCGCACGCCGATTCTGGATGCGGACGTTTTTGCAGCCGCCTCAAAGATCCCGAGAAAATATCTCATAAAAAACAAGGTCACAAAGTGGCTATTCCGGCAGGTGGCAGCTAAAAGCATTCCGCCCCAATGGTCCAAACGCAAGAAACTCGGCTTTCTGGTTCCGTTCAGGCTGTGGCTCAAAGAGCCGAAATACCGCGACATATTAAAAAATATGTTCGAGCAGGATTTTGCCGGGGAATTTTTTGTCGCGGAAAAGCTTCTTTTTATGCTGGACGAACACTTCAGCGGCAAAAAAAACAACGCGCGCAAATTGTACACCGTATATTCGTTTTTGGTGTGGCACAGAGCCTATTTCAATGAAAATCAATAATTAAAAATTTTGGGAGGATAATTCAAATGATTGCAAACGCATGTGAAATGTCGGCAAAGGCAAGAGACGGCCGTTACGCCGTGGCGCAGATCAATATCAACAATTTGGAATGGACAAAGGCGGTGCTTGAAACCGCCGAGGAATTGAAATCCCCGATCATACTCGGGGTATCCAAAAGCGCGGCAAAATACATGGCGGGCTTTTCCACCGTCGCCGCCATGGTCAGGGCGATGGACGCGGAGCTCGATATATCCGTGCCCGTGGCTCTGCATCTGGACCACGGCACATACGAAGATGCGCTCGCGTGCGTAAAAACCGGTTTCACCAGTATAATGTTCGACGGAAGCAGGCTGTCCATTGAAGAAAACCTCGAAAAGACAAAGGAGTTGGTGAAAATAGCGCGCGAAAAGGGCTTGTCGCTCGAGGCCGAAGTGGGGAGCATCGGCGGAGTGGAGGACGGAATCGTGGGCATGGGCGAGATCGCCAACCCGGAACACTGCGCCCTGATGGCCGCTCTTGGAATCGATTTGTTGGCGGCCGGGATCGGCAACATCCACGGAATCTATCCGAAAGACTGGAAAGGGCTGGATTTTGACGCGCTCGCCAAAATACACGAGGCCGCCGGTGCCGTGCCGCTTGTTTTGCACGGAGGAACCGGGATTCCCGAAGAGATGATAAAAAAGGCGATAAGCCTCGGCGTTTCCAAAATCAACGTGAACACCGAATGCCAGCTTTCCTTCGCGGCGGCCACGAGGGGATATATAGAGAAAGGATTGGACCAGACAAATAAAGGGTATGACCCCAGAAAACTTTTGGTTCCGGGAGCCAAGGCAATTAAAGCCACCATAAAGGAAAAAATACAGCTTTTCGGCTCCGAGTGCAAAGCCTGACAAGCTGAAAAGAAAGGATGAAACAAATGAGCAAAATCAAAAAAACAGCCTTGTTTTTGTCGATCTTGATACTTTCCATATTCATTTTGGCCTGCGGGGGCGAAAAAAATGCCGAAACGCCCGAAAATACGCAGGACCCGCAAAATCAAAACAACCCCGGCGAAAACCGGGACGAATCCGATTCGGCGCAGACGGCGGCCAATTACGATTATCTCCCCGACGTCGATTACGGCGGGCGCGACTTTATGATCATGACGAGGGACGGCGGCTGGGACACCTGCCACCACATAGAGGAGTTTGTAGTCGAGGAGCAGATCGGCGAAGTGATAAACGACGCGGTTTACAAGAGGAACCTGATAGTTGAGGAAAAATTCAATATAAAGATAAAGATCATGCTGACGGACGAGAGGGCAAACGATATGCCGGCGATTATAAAGCGCATGGTAAAATCGGGCGCCGACGACGTCGATTTGGTGTGCGCCCATCAGGTATATATCGGCCAGACCGCTCCGGAAGGCAACTTTTTGAACTGGTTTGACGTGCCGCATGTGAATTTCGACCAGCCTTGGTGGGTCAGCGACGCCAACAGGGAACTGTCCGTCGACGGCAAAACCTTTTTTGTGATCAGCGAGCTCCCCTACGAGCTTTTGGACTATACATACTGCGTTTACTTCAACAAGCGGCTTGTTTCGGATTACGGGCTTGAAAACCCGTACAGCATGGTAAACGGCGGGAAATGGACCATAGATTATTTGATGAAAACCGTGAGGGACATATATGTGGACATAGACAACGACGGCAAGAGGAGCATGGATGATTTCTACGGGTTCGCCTCCAACACATACAGCGCGGGAAATACTTTCATATGGTCGCTGGGCGCGAAAGTCATGGAAAAAGACAACGAAGGCCGGCCCCAGTTGGTCATGAACAATCAGCACACCGCGGATATGGTCGATAAGCTCTACACGCTCTATTTCGACACCCCGGGTTCATACGGCCTGAACAAAACGGTGGAAAAAACGATCGAATGGCCCTATGTGACCGCTCAGATGTTCAAAAACGGGCAGGTCATATTCAATACCGGGATGTTTTGCGACGCGCTTGTGCGCTTTAAGGACATGACTGACGATTACGGGATAATACCGTATCCGAAATGGAATGAAGCTCAGAGCGATTATTACACCATGATAGACGGGCACGGGCCGCTGCTCGCCATATTGCAGACCGAACAGGACATAGAAATGGTGGGCATAATCACGGAGGCGCTGAGCGCCGAGAGCTATAATCTCGTGACTCCCGCCTATTATGAGGTGGCCCTGAAGATAAAGTACTCCCGCGACGAAGAATCGGTGCAGATGCTGGATCTGATAAAAAGCGGAATAAAATACGATTTCGGGTATATATACGACGGCTGGCAGGGAGTGGCTTTCGGGCTCCAGGAGATGTTCGCCGGCCAAAAAAAGGACTTCGCCTCATATTACGAAAAGAAGGAAAGGTCCGCGCTGAAATATTACAACAAGATAATCGACATGTATTACGAATTCGGGGGCTAAAGCCCGGCATCGAGCTCGTAAACGCATTCAAACAGCCCGCCTTTGGCATACAATTCATGCCGTGGGGGCAGCTCGGCTATCCTGACAAGGCGCGCGCCGATCTTTTCGCAGACCCGGCGCGACGCCTTGTCCGCGTGATCGGCGGTGACGAACATTTTTTGAAATTCATGCATTTTGGCTAAGTTCAAAATTATTTTGCAAGCCGCGGCGGCCACGCCCACGTTCCGGTATTGTTCATTTACAAAACATCCGATATGCCCCGAGTAGTACAGGGCCTCGTCAAACCCCAGATAAAGCGATATTTCCCCGAAGACCGTGCCCGAACTTTTGTCGGTTATATCGAATCTGTAACCCGGGAGGCGGTCTTTTTTCGTCTCCTTCGGATAATATCCGGCGCACTTGAGGCCAAGGTTGTGCGCTGTGAGCTCCATTTCGCCGGGATCCAAAAAGTTTTTTATTCCGGGCTCATACCGGCTGTTGAAATCGTCTTTTACGAGCCCGTAAAAATCGCTGTCCTGATAGATTTTATCCCCTGTGATGTACTTTTGTTTCATATGGCCCTCTTTGGCAAACCCCGCCTTTTGCAGCACCTTGCCGGAAGCGGGGTTCCGGACGGAATGATAGGCTTCGAGCCTGTTTATGTTTACATCCAAAAACATATAGTCGGAAACGGCGCGCAGCGCTTCCGTGGCATAGCCTTGGTTCCAGAAACGCTCTCCCAGGCAAAAACCCAGCTCCGCGGTTTTCGCTCGTTCGATTATTTCCGCGGATATCGACCCGATCAGAAACCCTTCCGTTTTGTGCTCGATTCCCCAGACATATGTGTCCGGCCGCGAGTAGCCGCCTATTATATCCAGCAAACAGGTTTTTGTCTCGGAAATTGTACTGTGTTTTTGCCATGTGAGGTATTTGACCACATTGTCGTAGTTCGCCCATTCCCTGAATATCTCGTTTGCGTCCCCCATATTAAAACGCCTGAGCAAAAGCCTCCGGGTTTCTATTTCCCGGGTTCCCCTGTGAGTCAAATCTTTCAACTTGCTTACCTATCCTTCCCCGCGCATCTGTCATTTCAATTCAATTACGGTGACCCCCGCGTCGCCTTCGCCGTATTGTCCCATCCTGTGGCTTTTTATCCTGGAATCTTCCCCGAAAAATCTCCAGAGCGCCGCCCTGAGCGCCCCGGTCCCCTTGCCGTGGATTATCCGAAGGCTCGACAGTTTGTGCCTTTTGGACTCGTCTATGAATCTGTCGATTACATACCACGCCTCCTCGCCGTTTTGACCCCTCACGTCGATCTCGTTTTTTACCGTTTTGATCTCCCTGTCGGAAGATTTTTTCGTATTTCTCAAATTGTTTCCCGGGGCGGTTTCGCCTTTGGGTTTTTGGAAACCGTTCTCAAGCAGCCTTATATTCGCTATATCGGTCTTTAAATTTATTATCCCCGCCTTTATCTGGATCAGGCCGTCCTTGTCGGGGGTTTCGATTTCCACGACCCCCGAGAGCTGCGAGTCCTTCACCATCACTTTATCGCCTTTTTGAAGCTCGCGCGGCAGTACATAGTCCTCGTCGTCTTCGTCTTCCACTTGGTTTTCGACCGAATATGTGTAAATTTCCTTTTCGGTCTCCTTTATTTTCTTTTTCAGCGAGGCTTTCATCTCCGTAAGGCTTTTTTTGAAATCTTCTTCGTCCTTTTGTTTCTGGAGCTTTTCAAGCGCGGAAAATACGTATTCGCTCGACGCTTTCGAAGAAGCGATGATGCGCCTCGCCTCCTCTTTCGCTTTTTCCAAGTTTTTTTCGGATTCCGCCGATTTTTTCTTCAGTAAGTTTTCGGTTTCGATATTTTTTTGCTCGAGTTCCCGCCGGAGCTCTGCCGCCCGGGTTTTTTCTTTTTCCAAAGTCACCCTGTCTTCTTCGAGTTTTCCCAGCACGTTTTCGAATTTTTTGTTTTCGCTTTTGACGAGTACCTGCGCGCGCTCGATTACGTCGTCCGCCATTCCCAGCCTTTGCGAGATCGCGAAGGCGTTTGAGCGCCCGGGGGATCCGATTGACAGCTTATATGTGGGCTTTAGCGTCTCTATGTCGAATTCGCAGGAGGCGTTTTTCACGTGGGGCGTTTCCAAGGCGTAAACCTTGAGTTCCGCGTAGTGCGTGGTAGCCGCGCAGAGCGCGCCTCCCGCGTGCACTTTTTCGAGTATCGCCATGGCGAGCGCCGCCCCTTCCACCGGGTCCGTCCCCGAACCCAGCTCGTCGAACAAAACAAGCGTGTTCGGCGAAATGTTTTTTAAGATCTTTATGATGTTGACCATATGGGACGAAAAGGTGGAGAGCGACTGCTCGATGCTCTGTTCGTCGCCTATATCCGCGAGCACATCCCCGAAAACGCTCATATACGATTCCTTTTCGTCGCAGGGTATGTGTATGCCGGTCTGCGCCATCATCACAAAAAGCCCCAGGGTTTTCAAAGAGACGGTTTTGCCCCCCGTGTTCGGGCCGGTTATGACCAAAGTGTCGTAATCTTCGCCGAGCCCGATATCGACGGGGACCACGGCGGATTTGTCCAGCAGCGGATGCCTCGCCTTGGAAAAAAACACGCTTTTTTGGTTCACGATTTTCGGGTGCACACCGTTTATTTTGAAGGAATATTCGCATTTCGCGAAAATCACCGCGAGTTCCGTTATATTTTCATAATTTAAGTTTATCTCGTCGGCATAGTCCGCGCAGTCCGCCGAAAGTTCCGAGAGTATGCGCTCTATTTCGTTCTTTTCGTCTTTTTCGAGGATTTTTATTTCGTTATTTATTTCCACGACCGCCAGAGGCTCTATAAACAAAGTCGCGCCGGAGCTCGAGGTGTCGTGCACGAGCCCTTTTATCTCGTTTTTGTGCTCCGCCTTGACCGGTATCACGTGCCTGCCGTTTCGCATGGTGACGATATTTTCCTGCAGATATTTGGAATACGAGTCGCCCTGCGTGTATCTTTGCAGGCTTTCGCGCACTTTCGAGTTGGCGGTCCTTATCTTGCGGCGTATATCGGCGAGAAGCGGGCTCGCTTCGTCGGCGATCATGTCCTCGGATATGATCGCCCTCGTTATTTTATCTTCCAGCATTCGGTTGGAAAAAAGGCGTTCGAAGATTATGTCGATTCCGGTTTCAAACCTTTTGTTCGCCCTGTTGTAATTCAAAAGGTTCCTGGCACTTCTGTAGAGATAGGCTATGTGCAGCAGCTCTATGGGGGCGAGCGTCGCTCCTTTTTGGGCCCGCTCGATTGAGTCGCCCGTGTATTTTACAGTCCCGAACTGCGGGGCCCCCTTGAGGGCGGCGAGTTTTTTTGCGTCTGTGGTCTGATTTAAATATTTTATCACAAATTCCGGATATATCGCCGGACTCAAGTTTTTTATTTTTTCCCTCGCGCCTTCGGTCTGGGCGAGTTCCGATACCTGCGAGAGTATTTTGTCGTACTCCAGGGTGGTTTTTGATTTCAAAAAATCTGTCATTTGTTTGTCCCTTTTTTATTTTATGTTTAATTGCGTTCGTCGCATTCGCACACAAACGCCTCTCCGTCCGATATCGATATTTCGCCGTATTCGAAATTTTCGGCTATTTCGTTGCACACCGTATAGGGCTCCTCAAAATCGACCTCGGCGGCCTCGAGCGGATACTTGAACCCGGTGAGCGTGACCCCGCGTATTTTGGGGCTGACCGGCAGTACGGATATGTATTTGTAATTTTTATATATTCTCACGCTTGAATTTTCGAGGTATGTTATCTTGTCGTACCCGTTTGTTATATATCCGCTGTATCCGCGTTTTTTTATATATTTCAAGTACCGCAAATTGGCCAAGGTATGGTCGAGCCTCGCATCGAGCCCTCCGATCAGCGCAATATCCGTAAAACCCAAGTCCAGGGCGTATTTTATCGCGAGCAAAGAATCCGTATCGTTTTTCCGCGGCGGGTGCCTTATCTTTTTTATATTTTCGAGCTTGGGGCCGAAATAATCGGCAGAATCGAAATCGCCGATTATGACCTCGGGGACGACGCCCAGTTCAAACGCCGTCTCCGCCCCCGAATCGGCGGCGATGCAAATTACGCCCGTTTCGCCCGGAGCGGGCAGTTTTATTTTTTCTTTTTTCAAAACGCGCGAAAAGCAAAAAATATACGCAGTCATGAGCCGCCCTTCCCCGTTTTGTCCTCCGGTTTTCTGAACTTTTGGTTTTTTAAAATTTCATAGAGGGCCATATAGCTTTCATACCTCGATTTTGCCGCGCCGCCCCTGCGGACCGCTTCGGCTACTTCGCAGCCCTCTTCTTTTATGTGCGCGCATTTCGCGTATTGGCAGTCCTGGGCGTATTTTTGCAGATCGGGAAAATCGAGTATGAGGTTTTCTTTTAATATATGGCCGCTGTATTCAAAATCGAAAACGCCGAA
>WQXD01000044.1 GCA_009785015.1 Oscillospiraceae bacterium
GGTTTGTTCCGCTCACCGCTTCGCGCAGTCCGTGGTCGGCTACATAGTATTTTTCGTTGATGTTCAACGCCTTTTTGCCGATTACGTCTTGGTAGGTCATCTTCTTGAGCAGGAACGCTTCCTCGCAGGCTTTTATATAGTTCAGAATCGTTTCGGGGGCGACGGTCCTGCTATCGCGCCTGAAAAAGTTTGATATGCTCGTTGCGGAAAACTGTTTGCCTACGTTGTTCAGCACATAGTTCACGATACGCTCCAAGAGGTCAACGTCGCGTATTTTGTTGCGTTTCACGACGTCTTTCAGCAGCAGCGAGTTGAACACGTCTTTCAGATACTTTTTGCTTTCGGCCGGCTCGAAGTTGATGCTGTGCAGGAACGGCATACCGCCGTATTGCAGATATTCGTCGAAAGTGTAATCAAAATTAATTTGTTTAAACTCGGCAAAAGAGAAAGGCTGCACTACAAATTCGACATACCTTCCCGTTATATGCGTAGCGAGTTCGCTCGACAGCATTTTTGAGTTAGACCCCGTGATATATATGTCTGCCTTGAACTTCACGCGCAGGGAGTTGACAGTTTTTTCCCAGCCCTCAACGTCTTGGATTTCATCGAAAAACAAATAGAACCGTTCTTTGCTGCCGCCGATTTTCTCGCTGATATAATCGTGCAGCGCCTTATAATTCAACAGGTTTTCTATATCCAAATCTTCAAAATTCAGATAAATAGTGTTCGGGCTGTTTATTTCGCCGCGAAGCTGATTCAGGATGACGCTCTTGCCCGAACGCCGCAATCCGGTAATAACCTTTATGACATCTTTCCCGATGAACGGGCGTATTTTTTGCAGATAATCATTTCTTTTAAGCATAACTTTCAACTCCTTTTATTTTAATTATATCACAAGCTATATCTTTTGTCAATAACATATTTGCGATTTATATAAGTTATATCTTTTATAATATCCGATATTGATATGGTTTATTCAAATATATAAAAAAGCAATGACTATCGCGGGTGTGGCGTTCGGCGGCGAGGCGGGTTTTTTGGTAGGCGCTATGACGGGTTTCGTATCGAATATGTTTTCCTCAAATAAAAGTCGGCTAAATTTTATGCTGAATATAATTAAAAATGCTGATATTTTCTCTTGACAAATTGCGGCCTGGGTAATATAATGGAGTCAATAAATTACAATAGGGAATCAGGAAAATTTTTTATGAAAAAAGCGATTAGTATTTTGTTATTGTTGTCATTGATGATAGGCATATTACCCATTACGGTTTTTGCCGCGCCGGATAATACGTTTGATATGCCGGATACTTTCATTTCACTCGTTTCGGCAGACGAGCCGTTGTTTTTATCTACCGCAAGCGGTATCGTTTCATATCCCGTGGCTGGCGGTGAGCTGTTTTTTGATACGGACACCGGAACAATAACAGGATATGCAGGGGAAATAACAACGCTTGTCATTCCGGAGGAGATAGAGGGAATCGCCGTAACTTCCATAGGTTCCAGCGCATTTGCGGATAGTTATTACACTTTAACGTCCGTAAGCATGCCTGACAGCATATTATCTGTTGGCAGCAGGGCGTTTGAAAATTGTTATGGCTTATCGGACGTAAGGTTGTCTGAAAATCTTACGTCAATAAGCGAACGTATGTTCCAATATTGCTATAGCTTAAGGTCTTTATATATACCAGACAGCGTGACCTCTATCGAGACTTATGCGTTTTATTACAGCGGTTTAGCGTCGGTAACGATACCGGGCAGCGTTGCCCTTATCGGTCCGGATGCGTTTAATAATTGCAAAAGTTTGGTTGACGTGACAATTCTGGACGGCGTGGCGGAAATCGGCAACTGGACGTTTTGGTATTGCGGAAATTTATTCGAGATAACTATACCGGAAAGCGTAACATCCATAGGTAATTCCATATTTGCAGGATGCGGGTTTTTTATTATTACAGCAGTCGAAGGCTCGCACGCTTATACATATGCTTTGAATAATGATTTGCCGGTGGTCACGAATCCGCCCGTAATTTATGAAGTACCGGGCGGCGCACTGTATTTTAACGCCGACACAGGTGAAATCATCGGTGCTTCGGGAAGATTGACGGTCGTTGAAATCCCTTCGGAGATAAACGGTACCGCCGTGAAGTCTATCGGGAGCAGGGCGTTTGCGGATAGTTATTACACTTTAACGTCCGTAAGCATGCCTGACAGTATATTGTCTGTTGGCAACAGGGCGTTTGAAAATTGTTATGGCTTATCGGATGTAAAGCTCTCTGAAAATATTACATCTATCAGCGATTATGCGTTTTACTGTTGCAGCAGTTTAGAATCGATTGTCATACCTGAAAGCGTGACAGCGATTGGTGCTTATGCGTTTAATTATTGCACAAGTTTGACAAAAATAATCATACCTGAAAGTGTAACGTCTATCGGGGAAAGGGCCTTTGAAGATTGTTACTATTTAGTTCATGTAAAACTGCCTGAAAATATTACTTTTATCAGCGATTACGCATTTTACGGTTGCGTCCGTTTGGCCTCGATAACCATACCGGAAGGAGTGAAATCCATTGGCAGTTATGCCTTTGCCGATTGCTACAGACTGACGGAAATAAGCATGCCTGAAAGCGTAACGTCAATCGGTAACAGCGCATTCAGGTGGTGCGAAAGTATAACATCGGTTGTTATACCGGATAACGTAACTTCAATCGGGACTTACGCATTTGCTTATTGCGATAGTTTGACATCGGTTGTTATACCGGGCGGCGTAAGATCAATCGGGACTTATGCATTTGCTTATTGCGCCAATCTGACCGAGGTGACCGTGCTTGACGGCGTAACCGCGGTTGTCGCCAATTTGTTTTTTAATTGCGGCAATTTAACGGAGATCAGTGTTCCGGCCAGCGTAACTTCCATCGCATCTTCCGCGTTCAGCGGATGCGGCTCTTTTATAATACGGACGGTGAAAGGCTCCTATGCGTATCAATATGCGATAAATAACAGAATTGAAGTCGCCACGGAAACAATCGTAACTTATGAAATACCCGGCGGCAAGCTGTATTTTGACAAAGAAATCGGCGAAATCTCCGGTTACATAGGGAATTTGTCGGTTGTCGAAATCCCTGCGGAGATAGACGGCGTCGCTGTGGTTTCTATAGGCTCAAATGCGTTTTATAACTGCGGCGGCTTAACTGAAATATCTTTGCCGGACAGCCTTATAGGTATTGGCGAATGGGCGTTTTATAATTGCAGAAATCTAACCGGAATAATCATTCCCGAAGGCGTAGCGTTTATCGGTACTTACGCATTTTATTATTGCACCGGACTGACATCGGTAACAATACCGGGGAGCGTAACGCTGATAGATTCTGCTGCGTTTTATTATTGCAGCAGCCTGACTGAGGTTACGATACGCGAGGGCGTGGAAACGATCGACTCATATGCGTTTGCTTATTGCGGCAATTTATCAGAGATCAGTATTCCTGCCAGTGTAACTTCCATTTATTCTTACGCATTTTATGATTGCGGTTATTTTGTAATCAGGACGCTTAAAAACTCTTACGCATACCAATACGCGATAAACAACGGAATCGCGGTTATTACAAATCAAATCGCCGAATACTTTGTGCCCGGCGGCAAACTGTTCTTTGATGCGGAAACAAGCGCAATAACCGGTTATTCAGGTGCAATAACCGAAATAGAAATCCCTGCGGAAATAGACGGAACTGCCGTGACCTCCATCGGGGAAAGGGTGTTTTATAACTGCAATACTTTAACTTCGGCAGTTTTGCCGGACGGATTAAAGACGATAGGTTCCTCCGCGTTTTCCGGGTGCGGCAGTCTGTACTCGATCAATATACCCGACAGCGTAACGGAAATAGGCGACAGCGCGTTTTCGAATTGCAGAAGTTTAACATCTATAACCGTGCCGGGCGGAGTAAACGTCATAGGTTCCTTCATATTCTCCAATTGCGGTGGCTTAACCGAGGCGGTTATACTTGACGGCGCGACGAAAATCGGCGATTCTATGTTTCAAAGCTGCAATAACTTAATGTCTGTGACCTTGCCCGATACGCTTACATCCATAGGTTCGAGCGCGTTTTATGGTTGCCGCAGCCTGAAGTCGGTAATTCTGCCTGAAGGAATAACGGCTATAGAATATAGCGCGTTTAGTGATTGCGGGTTGACGTCGGTAACCATACCGGGTAGTGTTACGGCAATAAAGTTTGCCGCGTTTGATAATTGCGGCAGTCTTACGGAGGTAATTATACTTGACGGCGTGTCGTGCGTTATCGAGTGGGTCGCTTTTGGGGGTTGCAAAAATTTATCGGAAATCACCATACCGGGTAGCGTGACGTCGATTGATTCTTATGCGTTCTCCGGATGCGAATATTTCATAATCAGGACCGTGAAAGACTCATATGCTCATCGGTTTGCGTTATATAACAATATCACGGTTATAACGGAAGAAACCGCCGTTTATCCCGTGCCCGGCGGCATATTATTATTTGAAAAGGACACCGGTAAAATAACCGGCCATTTGGGTGAAATAACAGCCGCGGATATCCCCGCGGAGATAGACGGCGTTGCAGTGATGTCGATCGGGGAAAGGGCTTTTTATAACTGCGCCAGTCTGGCAGAAATAAAAATACCGGATGGTGTAACATCGATCGGCGATTACGCATTTTATAATTGCGGTGGCTTGCCGTCTGTAACTTTGCCGGACACTCTAACATCAATAGGAAATTATGCGTTTTCTTATTGCAAAAGCTTAACATCTGTAATCATGCCGGCGAGCGTAACATCTATAGGTTCCAATTTGTTTTCTTCCTGTGATAAATTGACGAATGCAACTATACTTGGCGATATAACAGCAATCCCAGGAGCTATGTTTTACGATTGCAGCGGTTTAACGTCGGTGATTTTGCCCGATGTAATCACAACCATAGAATGGAATGCGTTTTATAATTGCAGCAGCCTGACATCTGTGAATTTGCCCGATACGCTTGCGTCGATCGGCGATTCCGCATTTTCCTATTGCCGCAGCCTGACGTCTGTGAATTTACCCGATACGCTTACTTCCATAGGTTCCGGCGCATTTTCCGGCTGTGTTGGCTTGACATCGATAATCTTGCCAGAAGGGTTACAATCGATCGGAGACAGCGCGTTTTCCGACTGTACCGGTTTAACGTCGCTAACCCTACCGGAAAGCGTGACATCCATAGAATCGTGGACGTTTTACAATTGCAAAAATTTGACTTCAATCACCCTGCCCAATGAATTAACATATATAGGAACGTATGCGTTTTCTTATTGCGTCAATTTGACTTCGCTAACCATACCGAACAACGTAGCAACAGTCGAGTATTGTGCATTTTATAATTGCGAAAACTTAGCTTCGGTAACCATATCGGAAAACGTGAGGTATATAGGGTGGTGGGCGTTTTCCGGGTGCGACGCGCTTACGATACGCACCGTCAGGGGGTCGGATGCGCATACATACGCAATCGATAACGGGATCCCGGTCGTTTTAGCTCAGACGATATCATACGAAATACCCGGAGGAAAGTTCTATTTTGACACGGAAACAGGGGAAATAACAGGATTTCTGGGAGCGTTGACGATTGTTGACATTCCCGACGCAATCGACGGCATACCGGTAATATCTATCGGCGATTCCGCTTTTTATAATTGCCGTACTTTAACTCAAATAATCTTGCCGGACGGATTAAAGTCTATCGGCGAAAGGGCTTTTTATAACTGCGAAAATTTAACGGAAATCAATATACCCGCCGGAGTGTCAAAGATCGGCGACCGAACATTCTATAACTGCGGAAAATTAGCAATTATAACCATACCCGACGGTTTGGAGGCTATCGGGGAATACGCGTTTTACAATTGCGACAGCCTGACTTCGGTGGATATACCGGAGGGGGTAATTGTGATAGAAAATTATGTATTTTATGATTGCGGCGGATTGTTATCCGTAACCGTACCGAATGGAGTGCAATCAATAGGTTCTTCCGCGTTTTCAAATTGCGGCAGCCTAATTTCGATAGCCTTGCCCGATACGCTTACGTCCATAGGCTCTTCTGCGTTTTACTCCTGTGGCGGCTTGACATCAATAATCTTTCCGGAAGGCTTACAATCGATCGGAGACAGCGCGTTTTCCTGGTGTATCGGTTTAACATGGCTAACCATACCGAACAGCGTAACAGCCATAGGTTCGGGGGCGTTTTCCGATTGCAAGAATTTAACGTCAATCACCCTGCCTAACGAATTAACAGAAATAAGTTCGTATATGTTTTCTTATTGCGTCAATCTGATTTCGCTAACCATATCGGAAAACGTGAAGTCTATAGGATGGTCGGCGTTTTCCGGGTGCAGCGCGCTTACGATACGAACCGTCAGGGATTCATACGCGTATTCATACGCAATCAATAACGGTATACGGGTCGTAATCGACCAAACCGTTTCATACCCTATTCCAGGCGGAATGCTGTATTTTGATCCGGAAACCGGAAAGATAACGGGATGCTTGGGAGAATTGACCGTTGTCGTTATCCCGCCGGAAATCGACGGCATACCGGTAACGTCAATCGGCACGTCTGCGTTTTATAATTGCCATACTTTGACAAAAATAACTCTGCCGGACAGCATAAAGACCATCGGAAACGGCGCGTTTTCCGGTTGCGGCAATTTGAGTTCAATCAATATACCAGATAGTGTAACGGAAATAGGCGACGGCGCGTTTTCCAGCTGTTATGGCTTGACTTCGATAACCTTGCCGGACGGATTAAAGTCTATCGGCAATTCAACATTTTCGTATTGCAGAGGCTTGAAAGGGATAACCATACCCGGCAGTGTTTTAAACATAGGCGATTATGCGTTCCAATCCTGCTATGGTCTTACGGAAGTAACGATCCCGTACAATGTAACGTCAATCGGCGATTACGCATTCAGTTACAGCGGCTTGGATCAGATTGTCATACTCGACAACGTTACGTCCATCGGTTATAACGCATTTTACGGCTGCCCAAACCTCACGATCGTTACAGTCGAGGATTCGCATGCGCAGGGATACGCATTTTATAACGGCATAAAAGTAATACTCCTCGATATGGACTCCGACGACGAGCCGCCGGTAATAACGAAAATCACGACGAAAGGTTCCTTAAGAATCAATACGCCGTTTACTATGTACATCTCGGCGACGGACAATAATTTTTTATCTAAGATTGAACTGCAGTATTCCTTTGATTCCGGCGATACGTTTACAACAGCCGAAGTGAGAAACATAAACGCCTGGCAGAGCGTTACGGACCTTTCGTTTACGATCGACGCTTCCGTTTTGCCGGACGGCTCGATGATAATCAGGGCAAGGGCGTTTGACCTTGCGGGCAACGCCAGCCAATACGAATACTTTTTAGGCGCCATAACAGTCGACCATACGCCTCCGGCGAAACCGGATGATTTTCAGGTGAATACAACCCCCAGCTATATACAGCTGACCTGGACAAAAAATGCGGTTGAGTCTGATTTCAGCCATTTCAACGTCTATCGTTCGAGTTCGCCAAACGGGATTTTTACGCAGCTTAAATCTATCAACAGCATAGGGTATTTCGACGACGCTACCGCGGGCATCGAATACGGCGAAATCTATTATTACTACGTAACAAGCGTCGATGACTTAGGCAACGAGAGCGAAGGGACGGAAATTTTGTCGGGCTGCTTGAATAATGACGACATTCCGCCGACAATCGTCAGTTTCCTGCCTAAGGAATCCGAACCGCAATACCATACTATCCCGCTTCAGGTCTCCGCACACGACAATTTCAAATTAAATCGCGTGATCCTCGAATACAGAAAAACGGGCGAAACGAACTGGACGCCGATGACCGTACTGTATATCAGCAACAAAACGGGTGTGGTATCGTATAACTGGTATGTATTAGATTTGCCGCCCGGCAATTACGAGGTGAAAATGACCGCCGTGGACGCTGCCGGACTTTATTCCCAGCCCGTAACAGCGCAATATACGATCGGCGAGTACTCCGTGCCTGCCGTGCCCGAATTATCCGCTCAAAGCGGACATAAATCCGTGTCCCTGTCATGGACATACGGCGGACAGGGAAATATTTTGCAAGGGTACGAAGTGTACAGGAAACAAGGTTCTGGTGATTATGTTCTGGTGACACGCACAAGTTCAAACAGTTACGCGGAACGGCTTCCTTTAGGGGATTACACTTATATAGTCGTCGCCCATGACAAATACGGGGCGGCCCGCGAAAGCAACGCTGTTACAGCCGCGTCGATCTTAGACGACGACGTGCCGCCGGTTGCTATCATAGCCATGCGCAACACCCAATACGCCGCGGGAACGGATATCGTTTTCGACGCCTCGTACTCTTACGACAACGATGTTATCGTAAAATACGAATGGGACTTCGGGGACGGGTCAAATCATTCTTATGAAAAAACAACGACTCGCAGTTATTCCGGAGCGGGCAATTATACCGTTATACTGCGCGTTACGGATGAATCGGGCAATGTTGGAAGCCAGTCGATGACGCTTAATATCCTTGACGTTTCGGAAGACGGTCCGTACAGCCTTGTACGCTTTACGGTTACGGATAACCTCACGGGGGATCCGCTTTCCGGCTCGCAAATTATTATTAACGCGGAAGATATGGACGAGGTCATTATCTTTACGGGAGCGGACGGCATTGCTTCCGTCATACTTGAAAAGGGGAAACTATATGAAGTAACGACGCTCCCCAACGACGGAAAATATTCCATGAAACAGGACATAGTGGATTTAAGATCGGAAATACCGGCCGAAAACAAACCGCAATATATGGCGGCGGACATCTCAATTACGGCGTTTTCCAGCAGTGCCGACAATACCGTTGATGTGCCAATCAAGATGAGGCGCGCCAATATGCTGATAGGTGAATTAACTGCCCGCGAAATGACTTTTGATGAGATTGAAAAAGCCGGGATCAATCCCAATGACCCAAATAATATGATCGTCAAAAAATTTACGATAGATTTGATATATGAAGACGTTCTGGGTCCAAAAGTTTTACCGGTAACATATTATCAAAACTCTTACGGGGAATTCCTCGGCGGCAGCGGCAGTGGCTGGGGTGACGGTTGGGGCGGCGGAAATTGCTGGTTCGGGCTCCCTTATGTTGATGGGTATTTTTGTATCTACCAGCCTTTGAATGATGATGACGATAATAAAAACAAACAATATATTTTAAAAATCAGCGGCAATTTCGGCTGGATGAAACAAATATTTGAGGTTGAATTGTTTTTATGTAACACCTCGGTTGAAGATTGGATAGAAAATTGTTCGGCGACGCTTGACTTGCCCAACGGGCTGTCTTTTGCGGGCATGACCAGCGTGGGCCAGTGGGCGACCCAAGACATTGAAAAAATTGAAGAAGGCGAAGTGAAATATTTAAGATGGTACGTACGCGGCGACAATCCCGGCGAATATGATTTAAAAGTCGATGTAAAAGGGACGTATTATCCCGAGCCTAAAGAGAACTTCAAAAAAACTTTTGTCACATCCTCTCCCCTTGTGGTCAGAGATATTTTCGACGCGATTGCGGTCGATGTTTCTAATATCCCCAATGAAGTAAAAACTGGCGAAACGCACATGCTAACGTTTACATTTTCCAATATAAGCGATAGCGTTTTAAACTATGTTACAATGAGTATAGAGGGGATCGAAAAAAGTATTGATATCTTAGCGCCCGGCGAATCGGTCTCCTATCAACAGGGAGTGACTTTTAACTTCACTTCCTCCAACAAAGATTCGATCGGATTCAGGTTTGTGGGTATGATAAAAGTTTGTAATTCTGACATACCGCCGACGTTGGGGTTCAAATATGACCGCGAACCGCCCAAGATAACACCGATGAACCTCTATGGCGTGGTAAACAAGCAGTTCGACGTGGTGCTGGAACTTGAAGGCGGTGATTATCCCGATTATCCTGTTACATGGGAAGTTGTCGGCGACTATGACTTGCCTGAAAATCTGAAACTCGACAGAAATCAGGGCATCATATCGGGCGTGCCAAGCGAAAAAGGAACTTATGTTTTCAGCATACAGGCGGAAAGCCCTGCCGGCAAAAGCGAACCGGTTTCGTTTATTTTGACCGTGTACTCAGATACCCCTGAAATCACGATCACCTCCCAACCCGCGGACACAACTTCATACGAGAACAACAACCTGAATGTCTCGGCGACAGTGACTGAGGGTGCGATTCTCAGCTATCAGTGGTATTCCAACGTGACCGCAAGCAACGTGGGTGGCACGGCGATCAGCGAAGCGACAGGCGCGAGTTTCCCGATACCGACCGGTTTGTCGGCAACGCCGGGAACATATTACTATTTCTGCGAAGTCAGGGCGACAGGTGGCGCGGATCCTGTCCGATCCAATGTGGCGACGGTCTGGGCTTTCGATTATGATCCAAATCGTCATTTAGATTATTGGTTTCGCTCTAAAGCGATTACCTTTAGATTTATCAACGGCGATACAGACTGGCAGACAAGAATGAAGCTTGGCATGACCAACTGGAATGCCCATAGCGGCGAATCTGTTAAGTTTTCTGAAATTGCCTCTTCGATTAATACAGTTACCGTAAAAGCCATCGATGACACTTACATAGGGAGATGGAGAGTAAAAATAGGGGGGAAAAATGTGCCTCAGCAGTTCTTATCCTCTCCTAATCTTGGTCCAAGATTGATTCGTTTTGCGATTGAAATGAACTCAAGGGCATTAAATAACAAAAGAGAATGGATTACAAGTGTTTTTGCGCATGAGTTGGGGCATGCTGTAGGACTGGAAGATAATCCCATAGGCGCACCCGGAAAAAATGGCAGTATTATGAACTACAAATGCGACATGACAAAAATAACAGGGCCGACAGGATTTGATATTCAGAGCGTCAATATGATTTATGGCGGCGCCAGTGGTCTTAGCGCACAAACAAGCGATGCGGCGAATATCATGTACATTGCAGCAAAGTATCCACATTACGATAGTATTTCGGATTTGGCTTCATACGCGACAGATGTTGTTAGGGGAAAAGTGTTAGACGAAAGGGTCGAACTACTCAATACAAACTTGGAACCTTCCCCTCCGGGAGTGGATGATGATGAAGATGATGACGAGATATACACAGTATATCGGATTGAGGTTTTGGAAACATTTCTGGGCAATGCTGTTGCGGGCGATATTCTGGAACTGCGGCAGATAGGAGGCCAGTTGGGCGATGAACTGGTTATAAACTCAGATTACGTTTCAATCAATGTGGGAGATGATTTAATTTTTTTCATGCGGGAGTCATACATTGAAGACTATCCTCACGTTTACCTAAATTCACATCAAAGCATATATATTTATTCGGACACCGATGGGACGCTGGATAGCCTAAACCCTGAAAATGACTTGAATCTAACGCGCAAGGT
Organism: Oscillospiraceae bacterium; assembly: GCA_009785015.1. The sequence continues at coordinate 11,482 of WQXD01000044.1, forward strand.
CTTAGAACAAATATCAAGAAATTATACTGCGGAGGGTGAAATCACAATCGGCACGAACAAATGGAACAACTTTTTCGACACCATAACTTTCGAGCTGTTCTTTAAGAACACGCAGACTGCGACGATTACAGCGAAAGACGATGGCATGACGGTCGAGTATTATCTGTCGCCCGATATGCTGACGTTGGAAGAGTTGGAAGCCTTAACCGAATGGCAGATTTATGACGGCGCAATTGGGCTGAACCCGAACAGCAAATATATTATCTATGCGAAGCTGACCGGAGCGTCCGGAAACCCGGTCTACATAAATTCGAGCGGCGTCGTGATTTATACCGACAGCGAGGCATTGACGGAGAACATCAGCTACATCGGTGCCTCCGGCGAAAATCAGACTGTAGACGTGCGGCTCAACGGAAATACGATTCAAAAGATCATGTGCGGCTCGTACATGTTGGAAGACGGCAAAGATTATGCCGTGGCAAACGAAACGATTACATTCGAATCCGATTATCTTGAATCCTTTGCGGCAGGCGAATATACGCTGACCGTGTATTACAACCCGTTAGGTATGGAGTATGCGGACGCAGATGGCAACGAAGCTCCGGCAACCACGGCGATTGCATTAACGGTGCTGCCTGCTGTCATAGCCGAGCTGAAGAGCATAACCGTATCTACCCTGCCCGACAAAACGAAATACACAATAGGCGAAACCCTCGATTTATCCTCTATGATTGTCACGGCATCATACAGCGACGGCGCTGAAAAAGCCGTCACCGATTATGAAACAACCCCTACGCAAGGCGACATATTGGCGGAAGCCGGAAAACAAACAGTAATTGTCAGCTACGCCGAAGATGGCATCAACGTTACCGCCGGTTTTGAAATTATCATAACCGAACCCGGGCACGAACACGATTATACGGCGGAAATCACCAAACCGAATTGCACAGAACAAGGCTATACGACTTATACCTGCGATTGCGGCGATGAATATGTTGACAACTATGTTTCCGCTCTCGGTCACGACTTCTCCGTGCTAATAGACAATGACAATAAAGATGCGACTTGCGAAAAAGAAGGCTATGATGTTTATAAATGCAGCAGATGCGACGAAACCGATAAAGTGATAATCCCTGCGTTAGGCCACAATTGGAATACCGGAATAATTACCGGTCCGACCTGTACAGAACAGGGTTACACGACTTATACCTGCTCCGTTTGCAAGGAAAACAAGATTAGGAAGTATGTTGCCGCTCTCGGTCATGACTGGGACGGCGGCACAGTCACGAAAGAGCCGACCGAATATGAGAACGGCATAATGACCTACGCTTGCAGCCGTTGTGACGAAAAACGCGAAGAGAGCATATCCGCAACCGGTCACAAACACGATTATACGGCGGTAATATCCAACCCAACCTGTACGGAGCAGGGCTATACAACCTATACATGCTCCTGCGGCGACTACTATATCGACCATTATACAATCGCTCTCGGTCACGATTTTTCCGTGCTGATCGACCATAAAGATGCAACCTGTGAAGAAAACGGCTGCGACGTGTTCAGATGTAACCGCTGCGATGAAACCGATACGGTAGTTATTTCTGCGCTTGATCACGACTGGATTGCCGTAATCACTATACCGACCTGCACCGAACAGGGGTATACGACTTACACTTGCTCTATCTGCAACGAACCCAAGGTCGGGGAGTACGCATCCGCTCTCGGTCACGACTTTTCCGTTTTGATAGATCACAAAGATGCGACCGCAACAGAAAACGGCTATGATATATACAAGTGCGTTCGCTGTGCCGAAACGAAAACAATAATCATTCCGAAAACCGGCGAGGCTGTCATAATAGACGTTTCAATCGCTGAAAACGGCTTCATCAGTATAGTGGAAACCTCAAAAAAATCAAACATATGGGTGCTTACATTTAAAGCCGCAGTCACATACTCAGATGATAAAACAGAAATTGGCGTTTATTCCATCAGGCTCATAGGCAACAACTCCAATCTGGACGGCGAATACACATTTGCCGATAGCCACGAACTCGCAGGTTACATGCTGACATACGATATCAAAGGCAATGGCGCAAATATCAAAACCTTGAATATCAAAAAAATCAACTGACAAATCAAACGCAAAATCGAAAGCCCACGGCATTTTTCTCTTGGATTCAATTGACAAACCCCTGTTTGAAAAAACAAACGGGGGTTTAGTTATGTGTGGTATTTCTATCGTTGACATACTAACGCCAAAAGTTTTTATTTCCATAAAAATTTATATTGACATAGAAAGCCATATAATGAATGCGACGCTGATCCCGGCCTTTTCCTTTTTGTCCGCGGCCTCGAATTTTTACAAACGAAAAAGCATATATCTATTGACTACGTAGTTTATACGTGGTATAATATAGGAAACAGGAGGATCGAGCCAATGACGTTAAATGAATTTATACGGTATCTGAAAAAACAAGGCATAAAATTCAAAGAACACGGCACAAAACACGATGTATATTATAACCCCAAAACCGGCGATATTGCTCAAATCCCAAGACATCAATCGCAGGAAATTAAAACAGGCACAAGAGAAAAAATATTAAAAGACTTGGGATTGAAATAATTATTTTACAAAAGTATTAAAACAAATGGAGGAATCAATATGAAATATGTTTATCCGGTTGTTTTCAGCCCTGAAAACGAAGGCGGATTCAGTGTTTACTTCCCGGATATAAACCGCGGGGCTACGCAAGGCGAAACGATAGAAGAATGTATCGAAATGGCGGAAGATTTTTTATGTTTGGCCTTATATAACATGGAAAAGGAAAAATGCAAAATACCTGCGGCACGTAGCATTAAGGAAGTGGAATCCGAATTTGACGATATAGTCACTTTAATATCCGTTGATACTGACACATACCGCAGGTTTTATGAAAACAAATTGATAAAGAAAACACTCAATATACCATCATGGCTTAATGAAAGAGCCGAGAACGCCAATATTAATTTTTCACAGACTCTGCAAAAGGCGTTAAAAGAAGAACTGCATATAAAATCAGCTGACTAAAGTTTATATTTTGTTAATAAATATGACATACTAACGCCTTAGTTGTCGTATATGATGTAAATACCAAAGATCAAAATTAAATATTTGGGGACTTGGTTATGGAAGACGGGTGAAATTCCCGCACAAGGCCGTTACCGTGATTTTGCCGATGTTTTTTTTAGCTCGATGCCACTGAGGGGGGCAAACCCTTGGGAAGGCGCGAAAAAACAGGACCCGCCTGTGGGTCCGGGGCGATAAGTCGGGATACTTGCCTTCCCCAGCTGTCAGGTATGCCTGGCAGCGTATTCGGGCTCTGCGGACTTCCGGGGCACTTGGGTATGATAAGCGCATATTTCGCATAGTCTTTTTTGCGTGCTTGTTTTTTTACCTCCATCCCAAAATCCGCGAGCGATCGCGGATTTTTATTTGTTCTTTATAAAGAAAGGGGAAAAAACATGTCAAAAGAAAAACTGAATGAATACCTGTCACAGCTGCAAAACCTCGACGCCGGCGCAATGGAGCGAGCGCAGGCAAGGCTCGACAACTTGGTAAAACCGCCGGGCAGTCTGGGAAAATTGGAGGAAATCGCAGTCAGGCTCGCCGGGATCGGCGGCAGTATGGTCTGCAATGCGGAAAAACGCTGCGTGATCATCATGTCGTCGGACAACGGCGTGGTCGAAGAAGGCGTCGCCTCGGCCCCCCAGGCGGTCACGGCTGCGCAGACCGTCAATTTCACAAGGGGGATTACGGGAGCCGCGGTGCTGGCAAAACAGTTCGGAGCCGATCTGATCGTGGTCGATATCGGAGTAAACGCCGATATGAGCCACCCGGGAATCCAAAACAAAAAAATCAGAAAATCCACGTGGAATATTGCAAAAGGGCCTGCCATGACATACGACGAAGCGGTGCGGGCGATTCTGACCGGCGTGGAAACAGCCGTCGAGGCCGTCGAAAACGGGTACAGGCTGCTCGGGGCGGGCGAGATGGGCATAGGCAACACGACTACGTCGTCGGCGGTATTGTCCGCGCTCGCAAATTTGCCGGTGTCGTCGGTCACGGGAAAAGGCGCGGGATTAAAAGACGAAGCGTACAGGCGCAAAATAGAAGTGATCGAAGCGGCGCTGAAAAACAACAAGCCGGACGCTTGTGACCCCATCGACGTGCTGGCGAAAGTGGGCGGATTTGATATCGCGGGCATGGCGGGGGTTTTTATCGGAGGCGCGTATATGAGGGTGCCGGTGGTGATCGACGGCTTTATCTCCATGGTCGCCGCGTTGGCCGCCTCGAAAATCAACCCTTTGACAAAAGAATACATGATCGCTTCCCACGCTTCGTTTGAGCAGGGGTTCGCCCATGCGGAAAAAGCCCTCGGGACAGAGGCGTGCCTTGGTTTGAATATGCGGCTCGGCGAGGGCAGCGGCTGCCCGCTCATGTTCGCCGTGATCGACGCCGCCTGCGCGGTGATAAAAAACATGGGCACGTTTGAACAGGCCAATATCGGCGGGGATTATTTAAACGAAATAAAAGACGGGGATAACTTTACAATATGAAGAACAGCCATAAATTTTTCAACAACCGCGGCTGCAAATATTTTCCATGCCACAAGATATCGGACAAAAATTCTTTCAACTGTATTTTCTGCTACTGCCCCCTGTATTTTTTGGGCGACAAATGCGGCGGCGATTTCAAATACAACGACGACGGCGTCAAAAGCTGCGCGGACTGCCATTTGCCGCATATGCCCGCATATTATGACACCGTCAATTCAAAACTGAAAGAAGCGGGAAACAAATCATGAGAATATTCATATCGGGCGGCTGTAAAAACGGGAAATCGTATTACGCGCAGCACCTCGCAAAAGCGCAGCAGACCTCTTCACTGTACTACATAGCCACGATGAAATCCGTCGACGGCGAGGACGACGAGCGCATCGTAAGGCACCGGCGCGAGCGCGACGGCTGGGGTTTTGAGACGATAGAACAGCCCTGCGATATCGAAAACATACTCTCCAAATGCGACTGCGGCGGGTCATTTCTCTTAGACAGCGCCACCGCTTTGCTCGCCGGGGAAATGTTTTCGGACCGGGGGGTTAACGAAGGCGCCGCGCTTAAAATAATAGACGGGCTCGGGCAGATCATGGATAAAATCAAAAATATCGTCATCGTGTCGGACTACATATACAGCGACGCGTTTATCTACGACGAATTGACCGAAAAATACAGAAAATCGCTCGCCGAAATCGACCGGGCGGCGGCGGGTGGCTGCGAGGCGGTTCTCGAAGTCGCGTACACGAATGTGATTTTTCATAAAGGCAGGGAAGCGTATGACAAGGTATTTTAAAGGGTTGTATATGTCGCTTGGAATGTTTTGCGCGATTCCGCTGCCTTTTAACCTTTGGGATGACAAGTGCATGAATCTGATGCTGCCGTGTTTTCCGCTGGTGGGCGCGCTTATCGGGGCCATCTGGTGGGGAGCTGCGAAGCTGCTGGTTTTTGCCGGGGCGCATATCGCGCTTTGCTCGGCCGCGCTGGCGGCGCTGCCGTTTTTTCTGACGGGATTTCTGCACCTTGACGGATACATGGACACAAGCGACGCAGTGCTGTCAAGGCGGCCGCTCGAAGACAAGCTCCGCATCCTCAAAGACCCGCACACGGGGGCCTTTTCGGTGATTATGATCGCGGTTTTGTTTGTTTTTCAGTTTGCGGCGGTATACGCGGCCGTCGACAACGGAAAATATTTTTTGCCGCTGATTTTCATAGCGGTCATTTCGAGGTGCGCTTCGTCGCTTTCGGTTTTATGGCTCAAACCCATGCCGCAGAGCGGCTATGCGAATATGTTCAGGCAGAACACGAAAACAGCGCACAAAATATTTCTGATTCTTATTCTTGCCTGCGCGCTCGCGCTCTCTTTGCTGTCGGCGGGGGTTTGGGGACTTATCGTTTCCGTGTCTGTCATTTTTGGGTATGCCGGAGCTTTTTTGTACGCGTATACGGATTTAAAGGGTGTTTCGGGCGATGTGGCGGGCTTTGCGCTCGTTATAGGGGAACTTTGCGGGCTTGTCGCGCTCGCTTTGATTGGAGGTTGATTTGGTTATATGGTATTGATATTCGGCGGGGCTTATCAGGGCAAACTCGATTACGCGAAGCAAACATTTGAAAACAGGGATATAGTCGAAGATTTCGACAAGTGGATTTTGGAATTGGTGAAAGCGGAAGCCGACGTCGCAGAAGAGGTGCGGCGGTTTATCGAAAAAAACCGCGACGCGGTCGTCATATGCTGCGATATTTCCTGCGGGGTGGTTCCAATCGATCCCATACTGCGCAAGTGGCGCGAAGCCGTGGGCAGGGCGCTTGCGGCAATTGCCCGGCAATCCGACGAGGTGATCCGGATGTTCTGCGGAATACCGACCAAAATAAAATGAATCGCGAATGAAAAAAACAATTAATATAATTTAATAATGAGGAGAAAAAATTAAAATGAAGAAAAAAATCATCGCGCTTATCTTAACGGCGACTGCGTTTATGCTGCTGTTCGTTCCGGCCTGCCAAGACGCCGCCGAAAAACCGGATACGGGCAAGGACAGGGAGGGAAACCCGATCACCCTGCCGGAAAAAATCGAAAAAATAATATCGATAGGCCCGTCAAACGCCGAAGTGCTCGTCGCGCTCGGCGCCGGCGATAAAATCATCGCCGTGGACGCGTATTCGGGCGATGTGGAAGGGCTGAAAGCCGGTATACCGCTGCTGCCCTCAATCACCGAAATCGACGGCGAATTTGTAATTGATTTACAGCCCGACGTCATCTTTGTCACCGGAATGAGCAAGGTCAGGGGGGAAAACCCTTTTCAGGTAGTCGAAGATACGGGAATCTGCGTCATAGTGATACCATCGAGCGTGAGCGTGGACGGAATAAAAGAAGATATACGCTACATGGCGGCCGTGCTGGGGGTCCAGTCAAAGGGCAGCGCGATAATATCCGATTTTCAGAAAGAAATAGACGCGATAAAAAAAATCGGCGAAACCATAACCGACAAGAAGAGCGTATATTTTGAAGTAGGGCAGATGTACAGCCTGGGCAAAAATACGTTTATAGACGAGATGATCAAACTAATCGGGGCAAACAATATTTTCGCCGATCAGGAGAGCTGGATCGCGGCCTCGGAAGAAAGCGTTTTGGCCGCCGACCCCGACGTAATCCTGACGACTACAAACTATATCGACGATCCGCTCGGCGAAATCAAAGCGAGACCTGGCTGGGATTCGGTGACGGCGATAAAGCTCGGCGCCGTGTATTATATCGACACGGATTCGAGCAACCGGCCCAACCACAACGTGGTAAAGGCGCTGAAAGAAATGGCTTTGGCCGTGTATCCGGATGAATACAGCTCAATAAAGTGAAATAAAGAAAATGAAATTGAA